>DATHPB010000292.1:0-7255 GCA_035484295.1 Cytophagaceae bacterium | reverse complement strand
TAGTGAGGGAAACCCAGACTCACCGCAATGCTTCGTGCATCATTGATAGAATCCAGACTACAGCACCCTGTTTCCTTTTTAGTGCCACCCGAAGAGGCGTAATCCCATGTTTTCATGGTCATTCCAATGACCTCATATCCTTGCTCATGCAGCATAACGGCAGCGAGAGAACTGTCAATTCCTCCACTCATGGCCATTAATACTCTTCCTTTCTTACTCATATGATTATCGTTAATCCTTTCCAGGTACTTTAGGTAAACGAAACCTAAATTTACAAATAAATACCCCCTTAATTTGAAATCTGTAACATCTTTACTTATTTTTTTGTTTATTTGGCATTCTGGCTATCTATGGCATTAAGAACAAATGTTTACATCAGTGACGTCACTAATCTGACCGAAGCACGATATTATGCAGGAATGGGCGTATCCATCATCGGTTTTGATGCTACTCCTGACCACACTTCATTTATTAGTACACAGCAATTCGATGCCATTACTTCCTGGTTATCGGGCATTCAAACCTCCTGGCAATGGCATTCGGCACCTTCCGAACAACTGATGCAACTTATAGACTCCTCTCCTGCCGATTTTATTGAATTGAATGCAACGCCTACCACAGACCAACTACAGTTTCTTTCCAGACCTTTACTTGTCAGAACATCGTCTGTAAAGGATATTCAGGCTATTGACCTTTTACCACTAAATAGTGTATATGCAATCATTTGGGAAGGCGATTTATCGGTTATTACCTCTTTAAACACTCCTCTCTCATGCTTCATAGAAACACAACCACCTTTTGATCAATTAGATTCCATACTTAAATGGAATAAAGGGTTAGGATTAAAAGGCAGTCCGGAAAGTAGACCAGGCTGGAATGATTTTGATCAGATGGCGGACTTATTGGAATCATTAGAAATAAATTGATAGTTAATGAAACACATTTATACACTCACTCTCAATCCAGCACTTGATAAAAGTACATCGGTAGAAAGAGTAGAACCTGAACAAAAGCTCCGTTGTGAAAATCCCAAATTTGAACCGGGAGGCGGAGGAATAAATATTTCCAGAGCATTGCAAAAACTGGGGGGGCATTCTATTGCAATCTATCCTAAAGGCGGCCCTACGGGAGAACACATGCAACTTCTTTTGGATAAGGAAGGGATAAAACAATACACTATTCCTTCTCAAAATTGGAACAGAGAAAATTTCATTGTAGTAGAAGAATCTACCAATAAACAGTTTCGTTTTGGAATGCCAGGACCTGCTCTGCTTTCATCAGAGGTAGACGCTATTTTAAAGTACCTGAACGAACTTAAAGAAATAGATTTTTTCATTGTCAGCGGAAGTATTCCGGAAGGGGTTCCTACTGACTTTTATAAATCCGTTGCTAAAATTGTCAATTCTAAAACGGGGAAATTCATCCTGGACACTTCTGGTAAAGCCTTGGAAGAAGCCTTGAAAGAAGGTGTTTACTTGTGCAAACCCAATATCGGAGAGCTTGCTCAGTTGGTCGGACAAGAATTGGATACTATTCCTAAGCAGGAAGCTGCTGCCTTAAAAGTATTAAATGATTATAAAGTAGAAATTTTAGTGGTATCGCTCGGTCCATTTGGCGCTTTTCTGGCCACCAAAGAAAAGATATACCACGTAGCGGCACCCTCCGTCAATAAAAAAAGTACGGTTGGCGCAGGAGACAGCATGGTTGCCGGAATGATATTTCAACTCGCACAAGGCAAATCCTTGTTTGAAGTTTTAAAATACGGTATCGCAACAGGGACAGCCGCTACTATGAATTCAGGCACGGAATTATGCAAAAAAGAAGATGTGGAATCTCTTTATCAGTGGATTACCAAACATCACATGGAAAATGGAACACATTATTAATCTTCTTCAGAAAAAAGTTAACGGAAGGTTTTTATTGAAATCATTATAAATTAACTTTGATCCTCAACAAAACCGAATTAACCTATTAATTATGACAAGCAGAACAATTAATATCATTGCCTGCTCAATAGTAGCTTTGCTTTTTTTACACAACGACATTTTTGCACAAAAAAAGAAAGGTTCTAGTGATGCGCCAACAGGTACTACCTATGTAAGCTCCAATGCAGTGATCACAAAATTCCATACAGAAGATGAATTGAAAGCTTTGGGAAAAATTGAATTGACCAAGCTATACATGGAACGCATTGTCGTATTGACTGAAATTATTCCTTACGTAGCCTTGAAGGCCAAACCGGGAGCAACCTTAACAGAAATGGGTATCCCTGAAACACCACTTAATTTGGAACACATGCAAAAGGAAATTAAAAATAAAGAATCATACCTGGCAGCCGTACAGAATACATTGGATGACATTATTCCTTATGCAGACAAAGGCAACATCATTTGGGCTATCTTGTATTTCGAACAAATGTATAAAAACATCAATCCTCCTCATTAAACATGTAGAAAGGAACAAGAAAATAAGTAATCATAAAAAAGGAGAGCCTCAAATGCTCTCCTTTTTTTATGATTATTGACTATACAATTAATTTACTGCCAATCGGTATTAATTTCTGACCCTTACAATCATGTTCTTTCTCAACAAATATCCATCCAAGTGATTCCATCCCCTTAATGTTTCTACCGACACTTTGAATTTCATAGCCAGTTTCTCCAGTGTATCTCCTTCCTGAATAAAATATTCATTAGGTTCTAAAGGTCTTGATTGTGTCTTCACTTTGATGTACTGACCGACATAGATGGTATCATTTTTCAAATGGTTCATCGCTATCACATCTTCCACTTTCATACCGTACAACTTAGCGATTGTGAACAATGTATTTTTATGTTGTGTGATATAAAAATCCTCTCCTTCTTTAAGGCTCATCATCGTCGCTTTCTTTTTAAGCATGACATCCGAACGAATTTCATTGCGTTTCTCAATAGAATCATTTTCTATCTCGATCTTTTGATTAGCCATTGCCAATGAAGCATCAAGCCCATGTTCTTTTTTCAGTTTTTGCTGGTAGTATTTTTTATTTTTCTTTTCTGTCTTGAATGAATTTTCCATCGATGCCTGAGCAATGATGTCATCATCTCCAATGTGTCGTTTTACCCTCAAAGGAGTATAAGGAATCAACTGATCTGCTTCAAGATCATTGAGTTCTTTCAATTCTTCTACAGACATTTCAAAACGCTTGGCAATGTCGTATATATTTTCCTTAGGCTCGATGACATACGTCATCATATTGGTTGTGTATCCAGGACCTCCCAATACGTAGAATTCTACTCTTCTATTCAGCAAGCGACCTATTTGATTTAAGTTAGGAGCAAGAGGATGTCCTTTACCCAAGGAGTTTACTACCATGTCTGATTGTTTCAAACCTGCACCAACCAGGTATTGTCTGGCAGCATCACCGCGTTGTTCTGATAATTTTTTATTATAGTCTACCGTACCAATGCTATCGGTATTGGCATTCATTTCAATCTGCACCTCCGGATATTTTTTTGAATAAGCTACCAATTCGTTCAACGCCTTTTTGGCTTCCGGTCTTAATTCATCTTTATTAAAATCAAAATAAACGTTTTCAAACAATCTTCTGGATGCTGCTTTTTCAGAGCCTTTCACTTCCACATCTCCCATCATGTATTGTATGCGCTGAGTAAGTTTCGCATCTGTTTCAATCAGTACCACTTTATAGGTTTTGCCAGCCGGAAGGTTATCAAACTTGAACTTACCTTCGTCATCTGTCGTCGTGGTTTTCAATTGAAGACTATTCTCATCTGTCAAGGCTACATTCAAATCTGCGACAGGTGTTTTCGACTGCTCATCTACAATACTCCCTTCTACAGATATGCTCTTTACATCTTCAATGATGGAATCCTTTTCAATCAAAGCCAATAACGTTTCCCTGCTTTTGACAGTGAACGTATAGATGTCATCGTTTCCCTTACCGCCTTGCCTGTTGGATGCTACATAGCCTCTTTTGGATCCCAGCACGAAATAAAAATCATCGCGATGAGAATTGAAAGGCATGCCTACATTTTTAGTTTCCTTGAATTCGCTCGTTTCACTGGACATGTAGATGTCCAAGCCACCAAAACCTTCCCGTCCGTTGGAAGAGAAGAACAGTAAATTTTCTTTGGCATAATAACGCGGAGACATGTCTATGAAAAGAGTATTTACACCTTCACCCATATTGCTTGCTTCGCCCCACTGGTCATCGCCACCACATGTACTGAACCAGATATCGTGCATGCCCAATCCACCAGGTCGTTTGGAAACAAAGAATAAGACTTTACCATCAGGGGAAACAGAAGGTTGAGAGTTCCATTGTCCTTTCATGTTAATATTCTCATTCAATCTTATGGCATCACCCCAGATCCCTTCTCCTGATTTTTTGGAGACGTAAATGACACAGTTAAATTCCTCGTAGTCTCCAACCCTTATCTTTTCATCGCAGCGCGTAAAATAAAATTTATTACCGTCACCCGTAAATGAACCAGCACTCTCATTGAATGTCGTATTCGTTACGTCAAACTTATCTTCATCACTCTTTATCATCCATCCGTTCGCCAGTTCTTCGAAACGATACATATCACTGAAAGCACCTCCCAGCATATTAAAATCAGCAGTTCCTTTGGATTCCTTGCGGGCAGAAGTGACTACGATCGAGGAATCATTCTCCCCAATAACAGGAGAGTATTCGGAAAATTCTGTATTGATAGGTTCAGGAAGATCGGTGAAATTATAATCTCTCTTCGGCTTCTTCATTTCTTCCAAAGCAAAATCACAACCCTTAATTCCTTGCCTAGCTTTCTCTTTGTACTCTTCCGCCTCGAGTGTGGATGCTTTGTATTCGTTAATGAAGGTTTCAAATGTTTGCTTTGCACCGTCATAATCACCATTATCCAACTGCATGAATCCATGCCAGAAACGAGCCATAGGAAATAAATCCAATGCCTTGGCAATGGTTATCTCGTAATATTTTTCGGCATCGGCATAATCAAAGTATTCCCTGCTGGTTTCCGCCAGTTTATACGCGGCATAATAGTTCTCAGGATTTTTATCCAACGCCTTTTTATATTCTTCTCCTGCTGCAAAAAATTCATAGTTTTCATAAAACTGATCCCCCTTGATCACATTGAGGTCTTTTTTCATTTGAACCAATGGATCTTTCTTTTTCTTTTTCTTTTTTTGTGCAAACGAAAAATGGTTTATACCGAGCAGTATAAACATTGTTATCATGATATAACTAACAGCCGCTTTCATTTTCATTTTATATGCTTTAGCATTATATCCTTGGAGTAAAATACCTTCTTGTTTTTACTTTTCTAGGTTTTGTCAATTTTAATGAAATCTCGTAAGCTCCGCGTCCTTGTGTATTCCTACGCAGGGAAGAATTATTGACATCATAACTAAATCCGATGGTATAGATGTCACTACCAAAACCAATAGAAGCAATATAAGCATCTCCTACACGATACCAGGCGCCTATAATAAGCTCTGATGGTATATACAACGAACCACCAGTACCCAAACCCAAGGCATAGTTAAGGTACATCCCGGCATTGATTTGCAATACATTCGACTGTTGTGCCACCAGGACATTGGGAGACAAGTTTACTCTCGAATTGAGAGAATAATCAAAGCCCGCATGAATCTTATTCAATACAGGTAGAGGACTAGCTTGTCCGATTACCATAGATTCATTGGGTCTGTTGAGGTGATAAGAAGACGCTCCAAAATAAAAGCCTGCACCTTTTTCTCTGATATCTCGCCCCGGTTTAAAAAAGTAAAGAAAACCAGCCCCTATATCAGGATATAGTTTACTGGCAGTGATGCTATTGTACTCTCCAGGATCAATACTGCTATTGAAACCATTAAACGCATCGTACTGACTTCCCCATTGCAGCGTAGAAAAGTCTATTTTCTTCTGAATGATCCCCCCTTGAATCCCAAAGAGAACATGATGTTTTTCCGAAAGACGCAATACGTAACTGATATTAAGGTTTGCTCCTACTGCAGTTAGTTTTCCCGACCCGGCATTGTCGTTATACACTGACAAACCCACTCCTCCAAAATTATTTTGTTTATCGACCTTACGATAAAAAGGCAGGATCAAAGAAACCTGATTGGTCTGATAAGGCTGCGTAACACTTTTCCATTGAGTACGTGCATTAAGGCCTACAGTAGCCGAAGATTCACTTCCTGCATAGGCAGGATTGAGATACAGTTGTGAAGAATAATATTGAGAAAAGGCTGCATCCTGAGCGTTAATAACTCCCGTAGAAAAACAGATAGAAAATAACCCTACAATTAATCTCTTCAATATTTTGTTTGTCAAATTCACTAGTACTTTTGAAAGCTTAGCATTGACCAATGAAAAATGTTAGATGCAAATTGCCTATACGTGGCAACACTTGTGCAAGTTTCATTTCAAAGGTTCAATCTCACTAATTTATTACAAAATAAACTTATATTTATGTTTTCAATTACATTTTGTAATAAAAAGTATATTAATATTTAGTAGTGGTACAAACAATTACATTCGTCGCCATGGAAAAGCTTAGACCTCAAAACGGATTTCAAATCCTAAAAGGAATGGTTAAAGCGATCAGCTGTCTGACTCTCTTCCTTTCTCTCTACATGCCATCTTACGCAGAAGGAACAAGGGAACTTGCACCAACCGCAGCCGACTTTAACAAAGGTGATATGCACATTTTCGACGTGCAAGGAGGTGTTTCCAGGGACTTCATGACTTATATTGCAGTTCCCGATCATCGTTTAAATGTAGAAATTTGTAATCCCGGTGAAGTCATTTACTTTGGTTTCAACTATAACGCAGCAGACATTACAGGATGTAATAAACTTTGGTTTCGCATAAGGGATCCACTGGGTAACATTGTATACGGTCCTCAACAAGTAACCAATGCTGGCGCCGGATCTATTTCCAGTTATACCAAAGCATATAATGGACCCAACAATCTTCAGCCGATGGCGGGATATACTCCAGCATTAGGTTATACTCCATTGTCTTATACTCCACTCATGTTGGGTTCTTATTACATAGAATTCAACCCCAATGATCCCAACAACTTTATCAATACTGCCGCTAACTGTACAGGCAGTATACATGCTGTGCGTCTACCTGCTTTCGACATGACCGTTGCAGACGGTCCGAATGGCAATAGAATCAACGGACGTCTATGGTCCAAAGCTTGGGACTTAATTACCAATAGTTTTACCAATGCATTCAACGGCACGA
>DATHPB010000291.1:0-4157 GCA_035484295.1 Cytophagaceae bacterium | reverse complement strand
TGGCGCTGAGAGGCTACACTTACTTTTGCAAGGTCCAAACTGATCTGTTTATATTCTTCTTTGGCCTGAAAGTATTTCTCTGTTTGTTTCGCCTGTTTTTCTAGGCTTCGCATGTTTTTGTTGACTTCAAACAACAAATCTTCTACACGTTCCAAGTCTTTATCCGTATCGGAGAGTTTATTCAAACTTTCTTTTTTACGGACTTTGTATTTTGAAATGCCGGCAGCTTCTTCAAAAAGTTCACGACGAGAGTTGTTTTTATCGTTGAGAATATCTTCCACCATTTTCAATTCAATGATGGCATAGCTATCAGAACCGATACCCGTGTCAAGAAACAAATTGGTAATGTCTTTCAAACGGCAGGTTACATTGTTTAGAAGGTATTCACTTTCACCTGATCGGTAGTAACGACGAGAAATGGTTACCTGAGAATATTCAGTAGGAAGGATGTTTTTGGTATTATTAAACGTTAATGACACTTCTGCCATTTGGGAAGGTTTGCGGTTACGTGTTCCGTTAAAAATCACGTTCTCCATTTTGTCCGAACGGAGGGCACGTGTTTTTTGCTCACCAAGCACCCAGCGTATGGCATCCACAATGTTCGATTTTCCACAACCATTTGGTCCTACTATACCCGTGATCCCTTCATCAAAGTTTACCACCACTTTGTCTCCGAAACTCTTGAACCCTTTGATTTCTAATTTGCTTAACTGCATATTCTTCCTTTCAATAATGACCAAACGAAAGCCGGATACCGGACTTCGTGCTCCTACAAGACTATAAAGATAGGAGGTATGGAAGTTATTAACAGTTTCGGGAAGGTGAACTTTTCAACAGGCTATCAACAGTTGAAATTGACTATTTTTGCCTATATTGGCGTCAAATTCGTATTGCATGGAACAGTACATAAAGTTTGTTTTTTACGCCGTACTTTTCTTGATATACATTGTATCTCAGGTGCGTAAGATGAAAAATAAAACCGAAGAGCAGAGGTCTTTATCTCCTGAAGCGGCTAAGGAAATCCCGGCTCAACCGGCGGTGAAAACACCTCAAAAAGCATTTGATTATAAGGGTAAAAGAGAAATCAAAAAGACTTTTCCTCAACAAGCTCTTCTCAAAAAGGAGAAAGGGCACAGACCTCTTGAGTACAAACCTGTTGCAGACGAGGCATTAATAGCAGAAGCAAACTTGATTGAAAAAACAATAGAAGAAAGAAGGAAAGAGGAACAACGGTTAAGAGAAGAAAGAAAGCCTTTGCAAGACGAACACCTTAAACCTTATGCCAATCAGGTAAAAAAAGGAGAGAGCACTGCCAGTTGGTTACAAAATAAAACGAATTTGAAAAAGGCTTTTATCGCATCAGAAGTGTTTCAACGAAAATACTAATCACGAAATGAATTCGAATCCATTCATAATAAAAAAGACCGTTCATTGAACGGTCTTTTTTATTATGAATGATGAACTGTAGAGTTAAAACACGTCTACTACTCTATACATTCTGTCTAAGAACATAAATTGCTCTCCTTTTTTCTTGCTGGCTAAGATTTGAAAGAGAGGAGATAAAGTAGAAACAGTGATAAATGACAGGTCATTGATTTTGATCTCGCCTAATCCGCTACTGATGAAATAATTTTGGTAATCTGTAAAGATGACAGAGCCGAATTTAACCCATTCGTGTTCCTGAACAATGATGCGGTTGAGCAATGCAAGTGTATTGACACCCTCATGTACCTGGCGCGCGTACATGTCACGAGTTGCTTGCATGTTTTCACGGAATGAATCAGAAAGGTCATCTGAAGATCCTTTTTCCTGATTGGCACTATCCTGAGCATCCTCCATTGCTTTTTTAGCTCTGGTGACATTCGTTTTCTGTATCTCTATACACTTGTTTAAAAGTGCTCTTTTCAGTTTCAGTTTCTCCTCTTTAGAAATTAATAATTCCTGATTCTTCTTAGGAGCGGGCATATCAAAAGAAACTTCATTACTAGGAACTGGCCTCATGGGTACCTTCTTTCTGGGAAGATCTTTCATGGGTCTTGTAGGTCTGGCCGGTTCAACAGCTTTTAAAGGAGCTTCTTTGGTTGCTTTTGTTTCTTTGATTGCGCCATTTTTGGTTGGAGCAATGGCTTTTTTACTTCCAATGGCAGTTTTGACAGGCTTGCTAACTGTTAAAGTGGGTTTACTAACGGTAGTCGCCTTTTTTATTGCAACCGGTTTAACTGGGGTCTTGACAGCCGCTTTAGTTTTCACTACCGGTTTGGTCTTGGAAACAGTTTTTGCTTTAGGAGCAACTTTAACTGCCTTTTTTGCAGTAGATTTTCCTTTAGCCTGTATTTTAGTTTTAGCTGGTGATTTGGAAGATGCTTTAGCCTTGGGTGCAACTTTGGACTTAGAAGCGGTTTTGCTTGCTTTTTTAACAGCAGGCTTGGCAGTAACTTTTTTGGTTTTTACTGTCTTTCCTTTCGTAGTAGAGCTTTTTTTTGCCGGCGCCGCCTTTTTTGTGGTCGCTGGTTTAGTTTTTTTTACTGTTTTGGCCATTTTTTTTAAAAAATTTCCTTGTTTACAATCAATCCCCCGTTTTCTTCTTTTACAAGAGTAAAAGGGTCATCCTCAATGACAAAAAAACCATCCAAATCTAGATAATTTATTCTATTACTCAAATTAATAGCAGAAAATATTCCCAAAGTGGTCTCAATCATACATCCAATCATAGTCTGTAAGTCGTATTTCTGAGCCCCTTGTAAAATGGCCAAACTATTATAATATCCCCCAGCTTTCATCATTTTCATATTTATGCCGTGGCACAACTCAGAGAGCAAATCAAAGTTAGGATTGTCCGTGATAGATTCATCAAGTATGATCGGAATTGGGGATATCTTTTTAAGTTTTTTGTATTCGTTGACACATCTTTCCGGTAAAGGTTGCTCCATAAACTCTATGCGATCAGAAGAAATCGCTTCCATGAAGTACAAGACTTCGGATTCTTCTGTCCAGGTTTCATTGCCGTCTATTCGTACAGGACCTTCATAATGCAGAAGTGTTTCCTTAACCATATCAATGGCGGTCTCTTTATTGACTTTAATTTTCAAGCTTTTAAATCGTTGAAGACGATGCGCTGTAATAAAAGAGTTGATTTGTTCCACGGGCATGATCGGCAAGGTATAGGAAGTGTAGACCTGCTCATCCGGTTGGGGAATACCTAATAATTGAGGAACGGATAACTTCATTGTTTGACAATGCATGTGAATATAAGCTGTCTCAATTCCGTTTTTTAAGGCATTGGCAATAGGAAGTTTTTTGATGAAGGATGCAAAGTCTATAGGGGATAAGGTACTGTTGCGAAGAAGTACAGGTGTGATTTCTGAAAATTGTTTGTGCAACAATTCGGGTGTTTCTCCATAACGTACGTTGGGAGCCACCTCTCCGAGTCCGTTGTGTTCACCTTGTTGTATGCGGATAAGGAGATTATGTTTAGATGAACTTGTATTGCGCGCTATTTTCCATTCGTACAATAAATTGAGACGCAAGTCTGCGATTTCCCAGGTTACCATGCTATAATTTTTATTCGAATTAACACCTTTTATTTAGTTTTTTATTAGTTTTGTACAAATGAAAATGGGGAAAATTTTATTATCGTTATCGTGTTGTTTGCTTTTGTCTACCACAGCTATGGGGCAAGATGTTCAACTTTCACAATATTACAATGCTCCACTTTACCTCAATCCGGGTTTTACGGGTAGCGGTGATAACACCAGAGTAGGGCTGAATTACCGCACACAATGGAGAGGCATTGATAAACCTTTTAATACAGTCAGTCTGTGGGCTGATCACAACATAGAATCCTATAATAGCGGCATTGGTTTGTTGTATTTAAGAGATGAACAGGGAAGTAGTCGCTTGACAACGAATGAAGTAAGTTTATTATATTCTTATTCCATCAACGTTACAGATAAATGGGTGGTTAAACCGGGTATTCAAGTTGGAATGGTTGCCAGGAATGCCAACTACGCTTCTTTATTGTTTGCTGATCAATTAAGTGCCAACGGTAATACAGGAGCGGCTACTTCAGATCCGGTAGCCAGCGATACAAAGGCAAAAATATACGGAGATATTTCTGCTGGTGGAATAGCATTCAATGACAATGCATGGTTCGGACT
>DATHPB010000290.1:0-7049 GCA_035484295.1 Cytophagaceae bacterium | reverse complement strand
ACAGTATTACGTTTGAACATAGACTGAATGGTGTGACAAGATCCAGGTTTGCTTTTTATGAAAGATTTACCGGACCTTATAATCGTATACATTCCATTTTTAGAAGAACGTATGAAAACATTGCCATTACAGATACGGTAGTCAACTACAAGAAATCATTCAACACGCTTGAGTTTTCCATGAAGTATAAAATGAGACTTTTCGGTAAAGAACTTCTCATGACCAACTTTACCAACTATAGCTCTGTACAGGATCACTGGTCAGCGATTCCATTATTTACGAATAAAGCTTTTTTAAGGTATTTCTATGAAGAGTTCATGGCTTTTTATGCTATTCATCAGAAAGTTACTTTAGTCGGTTTCTGGGGGGTGGAAAGAGTGTTGGGGAATAACAGAACAGAACTTGCGGATGCCAATGGCAAGCTGATTACAGATAGCAAAGGAAGAGCTGTTGCCTCTGCAAACGGTAAACCGATAGACCAGACGGGCTATGGATTTGGATTGGGTATAGATTATAATTTCGATACTCAGGCCAGCTTGCACATCAGACAGCGTTGGTTCACTCAACAAGACAAAAATTTTACCCTTGATAAATTCAAGGGTAATGAAATGACAATAGAATTTAAAGTATTCTTTTAAATAATAAAAAAATGCCTACTAAAGTAAGACTTGTACTCTCTATCTTTTCTATCCTTCTGTTTACCGAATTGTCGGCCCAGCAAAATGTATATTTTACTGGAGTGGGGCGTGCCCTTGTGACCAACGACAGGTTATCAGATAACACGAAGTTAGCCTCTAGATTGAAGGGATCCGGAGGTTATACCATGTTTGACTTGGGAATCAACGCCAAGGTAAATGAAATCATGAGAGGTGGCGTGATCCTTAGGGTAAGAAACGAATTTGGTGGTTTCTTTGGTGACGGAGCTTCATTAGAATTTAGGCAATTGCAAATGGAAGGGTTGATTGCTAAAAAAGTGAAGTATGAAATTGGAGATATTTATTTAAAGCATACTCGTTATACGCTTTGGAACGAAGATCCATTGAACAATAAATTTGAATCCAGCATTTTCACAGGAAGAAGAGACATCGTGAATTATGAAAACTTCTTTATCGGTAATGCCTGGAGGATGCAAGGTATCAATACAAAAGCCAGATTGAATTTTGAAAAGGGAATAAAGAGCCTAGACATCAGGTTATACGGCGGACGTTCCATGCAAACCAATTTCATCAATACTCCTGAACGGTATTTCTATGGAGGTCGTTTGGATCTTACGCAAAGCAAATATCTCAGAATAGCAGGGAACCTTGCCGGCATCAGTGATATTCCAGGTACGGTAAAAGCAGCGGCTGTAGATTACAGCAACATGGTGTATACTACGGATTTTGATCTGACACTGGAAAATGACAACGTGAAATTGATGGCGGAAGGTGAAGTAGGAGCGTCTCATTTTGAATTGAAAAGAGCTTCAGATAGTTCAGATACTAAATTTGACGATTACTTCTATGACCTGGGATTGAAGGGTACATACAAACCACTTGGACTTACTTTGGGAGCATCCTATAGAGATGTAGGGTTTAATTTCAACAGCCCGATGGCACAAACGCGTAGAATCGCGTCACCTTCAAACATTGCCTTAAGTAATTTCGGAACATTAAACGATGGGTCAACACCACGCCCAATAGGTTTGTACGATATGTATACACAAGAAAAATACTTGTACAACCAGTCGATCTCCACTACACTCATGAGTTATTATGTGCAATACACCATGGCAGAACCCTATGGTAGAGCAACACCTAACAGAAAGGGATATACGTTTACGGCAGACTTACAAATGCCTAGCGAAATACTCCTTGCCAATGTAGAGGCTAATTTCTTATCGGAAAGTGTCTCTGAAGGAGATTCTATTACCAATGAAAAAAGAAAGTTCACCTTGATCAAAGGAGGCCTTAAATTTAACATCCATAAGTTATTAAACTTAAAAAAGGCAATTGCTGTTAATGGTGGTATAAGGACAGAAAGCTCCAATCGCGGAGGTATAAATCCGGTAAGTCTTTCCAGTACCACCTATGATGTAGGGGTGGACATCGAAGTAATAGAAAATTTACACTTGTTGGGAGGAGGGAAGTTCTTTAGTGTGAGTGGTAATGAAATTCAAAGTGTAAGAAATAGCCTGAATCAAATCACTACCTATGGGCCGACCCTTAATTTCAATCAAAAGCAGCAAGTTTTATCAGTTGGTATGCGTTATGATTTAAGTACGGGCTGTTATTTCAGCATGAATTACAATAAGATTAATTATAATGATGAATTGAATTCAAAGAACACGTACAATTGGGATCAATGGTTTTTCGTATTCGGGTTAAAGTTTTAAACAACATTTAAACAGAAAGGAAAAATATGAAGCAGGTATTCAAATTCTCGATTATATTGGTGGCGATGCTATCCTGTAGCAGGGAGAAGGCTGATTTTATTGGTCCTGGTTATATCGATGCTCCTGAAGGATTTGCAGTGACTACTCCTCTAGCCTGTTCCCCCAAACCTATTAATTTTACTTCTGGACTTGGCACTGTCACCTGGACTGCGGCGTTTAACAATACCGTCACCTGGACATTGACCTTAACCGGACGAACATCGGGTGCTGTTCATCAGGTAACGGGTACTTCCAATAGTTTGAATCATGTATGGAGAGGAAGCAATGACGGAGTGTTCTTTTTTAGAACGGGAGAAACGGTTGTAGGTACGGTATCTTTTTTGAATACAGCTGTAACGTCTTCAGATTCCCTTACCATTACGCAAGCTGCCGATTTTAGCAGTTGTAGTCAATATGTTCCTATATATAATAGTTTTACAACGCAATCTAGTCTTTATACATATTGGAATCCGTATAATTCTCCTCCTATTCCAAATGAGTCACAAGGTGTTGATTCGGCTGCGGTTGACTACAAGGGTAACCTGGTAAACCCGGTAGAAGGCAAGTATTACTATTATATTAAAGGTCTTGGAAATGCTTCTTCTTTTGTGAGTGGAATCCAATACATTAAGAATATACCGTTCAATACATTGCCAGCTGATCCTAATAGGGTTTGGGTCAATGTTTTTCTTTACGGTACGGGAGATCCCAATGCAGGATTAGATTTGGAATGCCAGGAAGCGGATGCTCCTGATACTAAATATGTCTCTTCAAGAGACGATGCCTTTGTTGCTCATTTAACACTGAATCATGTGGGGTGGAAATTATTCAGTATTAAATATGCAGACTTGGTACAAAGTACCAACCTGGGTTTTGGGAATAATGGCAATGGTATTCGTGAACCCAACAGATTAAGGGTATTTGACTTTATCCTATTGAAAAAAAACAATCCGAATTCACCGGTTGAAGTATATATCGATTACCCGGTCTTTACTGTTGACGGACCGTTTAAAACGTGTAAATAATTAAGTTCGTAGAATGAAAGTTGGAATTATATATTCTTTTTTGCTTAGTGGTTGTATTGTCTTGATGTCCTCTTGTGCCGTTCAGGTGCAAACGTATGATCTTTCCGAAGAATATGCGGTGAGTTTACATAACCCTGAAGGGGATGAAAAAAAACCAGACGCCAAAAAAGAAGAATCAACAACAGAGAAAAGTGATTTAGCAGGAGTTCTTGCACGTAACTTTTATGGAGGAGATTTAAAAAGAGGAGGTATCTGGTGGGCCGGTAAAGGAATAAGTCTTGAAAAAGGAGATGAATTTATTTTTGATATTTCTCCTGTCGTTGCAGATAGTGGCACTACCAATTCTGCGGCTAATCTCACGCATCCTTTTGGAGCGACTTTTCCTCCTTTGGATTTAATAAAGGAAGCCGTATTTCTTAAGGTAAGTGCAAGAGCAGAAGGAGTGAATAATACTACTCCTGTTTTGTATCTTCAGTTCAGCGATGCAGATGGCTTTAAAACCAATGCAAAAATGCCATCTAATAAAATCGAAAACTCACCGGAATTCCGTGATTATTATTTTGACTTAAAAGATATTTACCAACAAAATGAACCTGAAAAACATAAGGTGAATGGTGCATTGGTTAACAATCTGCAGTTTTTGGTTAATCCTGGTGAAGATCCAGGGTATACTGGTAAAATTTACATTAGAGAAATTAAAATAATACCTGCTGCGTCAGTTGTAAAATAAGGAAAGAGATTTACAAGGTTTGTTTATATCTTATATTCAGACGGATGACTAATAAAAAATCACCAATTCATTACATAGCGATGGATTGGTGATTTTTTAGTTAAAGAATCACCACTTCGTTGTCTTTAGCCTTTCACAACTTTATATTATATATTATCAAAAAAAGTGCGTACTTTTTGTTTGAATTCTAAAATCGTCTTTAGGTCAGTGTCCGCTAAACATCCATTTAAATGACATGAAAAACAATAAACTTTGTTGTTGCGATCTAACGGATTAAAAATAAAACACTCCTACAAATTACCTTTTACCCTATAAAATGTATAAAACATAATTTGTTAAGATATAAAATTATATAGTGTAACTTATATAAAAAATGCACGTAATGGTGGCAGCAGTAGCTTGTCATTGAACTTCAGCGTTCGACTTTCAGTATTTCTATACGTATGATAAAAAAAGAAAAATTTTTGTTTCTGTTGGCCTTGTTGGTTACGCTTACTACTTACGGAACACCAGTAGATAGTTTGTTGGGAGAGTTGGATCGTACGATCGAGAAAAGAGACCAATATTTAAAGAAGAAACAGGATCGTATCACTGCGATTAAGAAGCAAATCATAGCTGGAGAAGATTCCAATTCTCTATTGGCTCGATATTCTCTTTCCGTGCAACTATTTGAAGAGTACAAATCATTTATTTATGATTCGGCATTCAGTTATGGGAGGGTATTGTTACAAACAGGTTATAAACTGAAAAGTACATCCATTATAAATGATGCTAAAGTAAAAGTTAGCTTTACGCTTCTTTCAGCGGGAATGTTCAAAGAAGCATTGGATACCTTGAATTCGGTGGATGTCAATTCGCTGGATAAAGATTCAAAAATAGAATACTATTCTGTATTGGCCAGAACCTATTACGATTTGGCTGATTACTCTCACGACGACTATTTTTCAGCTCGCTATAACAAAAGAGGAAGTGCTTATCTGCAGCAAGCATTGGCACAGTGCGAACCTCAATCCATTCGTTTTCTTCTGTTGAAAGGATTAGAGTACATGAGAATTCGAGACATCTCAAATGGCATCAGTACGTTCGAACAAGTGTTAAAAGATCCTAAACTGACTAAACCGGAAATGGCTATAGCTTCATCAAGTCTTAGCTTTTTATACCGGCTAGACGATAACCTGGTAAAAGCAAAAGAGTTTTTAGCGAAAGCAGCTATTGCAGATATCATTTACTCCATTCGCGAAACGGTAGCTATTCGTGAACTGGCTGAAATATTGTACGAGGAAGGAAACATAGATCTTTCTTATAAATATGTAAAAGTGGCTCTGGAAGATGCTTATTTTTATGGCGCAAAACATAGAAAAATTCAAATTGCCAATTTGCTCCCGATCATTGAGGGAACTCAATTGGAAATAGTGGAAGGGCAAAAAAGAGATTTATTTTATTACTCCATCACGGCTACTATTCTTGTTGTTTGTATTATTCTTTTTGCCATCATTATATACAGGCAATACAGAAAATTGGTGAATGCAAAATTAGCATTGACGCTCTCACATGAAAACTTGGAACATACCAATACTCAGTTGGCAGTAGCCAATTCCAAGCTTGGTGAAACCAATAACAAATTGGAAGATGCGAATAAAATTAAAGAAGAATACATTGGCAGTTTCTTCAAAATCATTTCAGAAGGTATTGAGAAAATTGAAAAATTCAGGAATACAATAGATCGAAAAATTTCTCAAAAGAAGATCGAAGACATCAGGGATTTGGTGAACAATATGAATCTCAAACCTGAACGTGAACAATTGTATTTGACATTTGATAAGACCTTTTTGAAAATTTTCCCAGGGTTTATCGATCAATTTAATGGTCTTTTTAATCCGGAAGATCGAATTGTGTTGGATGAAAAGCAGGGATTACCTACAGAATTGCGAATTTTTGCACTGATACGTCTGGGAATAACCGATACCGAAAAGATTGCCGGTATTTTGGATTACTCCGTGAATACTATTTATGCCTATAAGACCCGATTGAAAAATAAATCGATTGTTGAAAATGAGAAATTCGAAGAGGAATTGATGAAAATAAGGGCGATATAAGCGCGTATTTTGTCTGTATTTTTATATCGGATCGTGTTAGTTATGCCTTGTAAATCAATTTATTATATGTTATTTATCTTGTAATTATTGATATTTTTAATAGATTAATAGACTTTCTTCTTATTAAATTCTTCATTTGGAAACGCTAAGCTTCTTTATTCCGTTAAGGGAAATAGCCGTCATTATTCTTACTTGAATATAATATGAAGGGTGATTGCATGTAAGAAGTTGCTGAATTATTGAACATGTCTAACTTAAAAACAACTAAACGATGAAAAAATTACTACTGTGTGGAAGCGCACTTTTGTTTTCCCTTGGCGTTGCTAATGCTCAAGTGGGATATCAAACAAAAGGTGGTCATGATGATTTTGCGACTACCAACGAATACGTAGATGCAGTATCTGGTAAAGGTCTTTATTGGTACGATAATACAGGAGCAACTACCATTAAATTAACTCGTACCGGTGGTGGCGCAGGGATGGACATCAATGTGACCAATGCAGGTGGATGTAGATCAGGCAGTAATTGTTATCCTTCATTCGGTCTTAACTTTGGTTCTGGCGTTACCATGGATCTTTCCCAACAAGCGGATATGACATTTGATATTGCCAACCAAGTGAATGCTTTTACCTGGATCACGGTAATCTTAACGGATGCTAATGGTAAAACAGCTTCATATGAACCAAATGTGTCAGATGTATTGCCGACTACTACTTGGAGCGATCCTTCTCAACCACGTAAAGCATTAAACGGTTTTACATATACTACGAATAATCGCGTGACAG
>DATHPB010000289.1:0-2927 GCA_035484295.1 Cytophagaceae bacterium | reverse complement strand
TGCCATTGGCAATTCCTCTGTACAATTCGCTTTTAGCAACCAATTTGCCCTCCAGTGTAAATTTGCTTTTCAGGCCTTTATCGGAAATCGTATACACATTGGTGTTCGCAAATGACGTTCCTTTTTCTATGATATAGGAAGATAGCGCAGGCTGACCTGTGTGTACCGGAAAATTGGGTTGCAGTTCTGCTCGACGATTGAAAGAATAGAAATCTCCTTTGGCATTCCATCCCAATATTCTGTCGTTATTCCCTAATCGCATGTGTACAACAGGTGCGCAAAGTTTTGCTCCAAAATCCTTGCCAGACCAACCTTCCAGCACTTTGCCGGTCATGTCGTACAACAACACATGTCCATACATATCCGATATCGCCAGTCTGTAGTTTTTAGTACGGTCGTAATCAATCACCGACAGGTATTGTGCATTCAATGAATCCGGAAGAACAAGAGGGAAACCTGAAAGCAATTGACCTTTATTAGAAACCGCATGAATTCTTTTTCCCGCTATAAAGATATAATCAGAACTCCCGTCTTTGTTAAAATCTCCAGAACTGATATTTCCTTGAAGCGCCGCTCCCATAGCATATCTCCATGCTGCATTGCCTTTGGCATCGATCAAGTGAAGTGTGTGTGTGCTGTCTGTATAAAACACGTCTGTCCAATTGTCGGATACTGCCACTTTGTGCAATTCTGCACCAACAGCTATCTTCACCGGTTCTGTAATGGGGTCAAAGGAGTTTACCTCCATGACTACCTGTTGACTGAAATTATTTTCAATGACCATGTTGGTATACAACTTGTCTTGCGAATATGCAAACTGGATCACGATCGAGCTAAGCATGTTGTATTGCTGCTCATATTGTTTGATAGATGAAGAGAAAAATGGATTCAAATCTCTTTGCAGAGTTCCCTTCAGCTGTTGCGGTTGAACGAACAAACTAAAATTAGAAGCCGTTAAATCTTTCCAGCGCGACACCATGTTTACATTTCGTCTCCATACGTCCTGATTGTTGTATGCCTTGACAATATTTTTTACAGCCTCCATTGTATTTCCGATCACTAGTGCATCCTGAATGAACGTGTAATACACTTTACTAAATCCTTTCGCCACGTCTCCGCAAAGCCAATACCCGATGTCCTCCGCAGCCCATTGGTAAATTTTATGGCCATCATAAAACTCTGAATACAATTCATTTTGCAGCGACTTATTTCTGGTTCTCCAATCTGTTAATTTTTCTTGTGCCGCCGCTGCATTCTTCGTCCTTATCAACAATACTTTATCCGTCGGTGCAGAAGGAGAAGCGATGGGAAAAGTGAGCAACGTCATCTCATTTCCAAGAATAGTGAGAAACTCATGTTCAATAGCCAGTCGATGCTGGGCTTCCCAGTCTTTTAATTTCTCCGTGTATTTTTTATCGAGGTGATTATTATATTCCAACCATCTTCTGTACCTCTCTTTTGTATTGTCACCACCCCAAAAATAACATACCGCAGTATTCATCGGCACATAATCATTCAATGTAAAAGGTTGTGGCTTTTGTCCTTCAAATACAGAACAGTAGCTGCCTGCACCCGGTGTGTAATAAGTAAATCCATGAAATAACCACTTCCCATTATTGAGTGTGATATCGTATACTCCTGTTTCTGCAAACGTACTGATGCCTTTAATGAACTGGTCGGTGCTGTCTGATGCAAAGCATCCCAAAAAGTACGGCATCTGTGCATAGTTCACGAACACATTGCCATCGTCGTAATGAATCTTCGAAGAAGCCTGGCGTTGCATTTCCAATCCCGACATGAAATGACCTTCATACTCTGTTCTGATCAAACGAATCACATCTTCTACCAGATAACCAGTATAACTACCGATCAATACATTATGATGCCAAGTAAAAGTCAATACTTCTTTCGTTTGCTTGTTGACCAGCTCTCGCAGCGTTTTCCCTTCGTATTTACGTTCCTCAAAAAGATAAGTGCCGTTCTTTGTTTGACTCGAAAGGTGTTCATTTATTTTACTTTCCCAATCTTCGTTGTCAAAAGGAATGTACCAGACCAATCCCATTTCACGACTGGCAGACGCATGCACAGAACAATAGACAGGATTTCCTTTGGGCAATGCATTTTCAAATCCAAGCGAATCCAACAGTGGTATCACTGCATTCGCTTTTTTTGTCCATTCCTTTATGCTGGGAATGCCCAGCAATCCCTTCATGACATGCTTTCCTGTTGTCTTTTTATAAAACTCCCTGACATCGCTGATCTCTATGACCATGGATGTTTCGGATGGAATCAAATTAAAAACATCTATTTTTTCTTTGGTATGAAACACCCTATAACTTACCCATCCTACAATTCCCAGCACCAATGCGATCACGCTAATGATCAGTGTTTTATTGTTTTTCATGCTTCATCCTTATTTATAAAAAACAATTTAATAAATGATTAGTTAGAATACATTATTTTGCGAATATAATAGATCTATTATGAAAGCGGTTATCCAAAGAGTTTCCGAAGCAAACGTTACAATAGATGGAACATTAAAAGGTAAAATAGGTAAAGGCTTGCTGGTATTGCTGGGAATAGCACATGAAGATACCATCGACGATGTGAAATGGCTTGGAAAAAAGATTTGTCAATTGCGTATCTTCAACGATGCAGACGATAAGATGAACCTTTCCGTTCAAGACATTGCAGGAGAAATATTACTGATCAGTCAGTTTACCTTACATGCTTCTACCCAAAAAGGTAACAGACCAGCCTTTACAGGAGCAGCATCACCCTCTATCGCCGTTCCTTTGTATGAAAACATGGTTCGGTATCTGCAACAAGAACTTCCTGAGCGTATACAGACCGGCACGTTTGGGGCAGATATGAAAGTCGGTCTGCTCAACGATGGACCAGTAACCATTATCATTGATACTCAAAAC
>DATHPB010000288.1:0-7105 GCA_035484295.1 Cytophagaceae bacterium | reverse complement strand
TCTTGTCATGAGAGGCTTTGTTGATCTTAAATCCTTTTTCGCCAAAGGCTCCATTGTAAAGGTGAAGGTTTTGCAGATGACCCAGGTCATGACTCAATATATCCCAGCATTCTGTAGCAGACGATACAAAATAAAGAGAATAGTCTTTTGGTACATTCAGGTAATCACGTACAGTGATCCATGTTTCTTCGTAAAGATGCATAAATGCATCGCTACGATGGTTCTGTGACAATGTACCGCTTTGAAAAGCATCGTTTAAGTAATGCGCCATCTGCGGGTCTAATTGTGATGGTCCGGGATAAAAGGAAACCATCAGGCAGGCAATAAGAATTGAGTCAAGGCTAGTCGATAACTATTCAACCCGAAACCTGCGATCACTCCTTTGCAGTTTTTAGCGATGCAACTCTTATGTCTGAATTCTTCACGCGCGTGTACATTGGAGATGTGTACTTCTATGACTGGTGTCTTGATAGCCGATATGGCATCACCAATCGCGATTGACGTGTGCGTATAAGCTCCTGCATTCAATATGATGCCGTCGTAATTAAATCCTACTTCATGCAATTTATCGATCAATAGACCTTCTGCATTGGATTGAAAATATTCGATGTTGATCTGGCTGTATTCTTTTTTCAATGTTTCAAGAAAAGAATCAAACGATTGGTCTCCATAAATACTTTTTTCTCTTACGCCAAGTAAATTAAGGTTAGGTCCGTTGATGATGATGATTTTCATTTGTATGTTTAGTTTAGCATTTGAAAGCGCATGAACTGGGATATTCTAATTAAACAATTTAAACAATATTTACGATTAGAACGTGCATTGGCTTCTAATTCTATAGAAGCTTATTTGCGAGATATCGTAAAGCTAAAAGAGTTTTTAGACATCTCCAATTTACCGATCGGTCCATTGAAGGTAGAAGAAGCTCACTTGAGAGCATTTTTGAAATACATCAATGAATTAGGCCTTAGTGCGCATAGTCAGGCTCGGATGTTGTCCGGGATTAAAGCGTTTTATAAATTTTTACTAGTGGAAGAATTGCTGGATAAAGATCCGACAGAATTGATTGAAGGCCCTAAACTCGGACGTAAACTTCCCGATACATTGGCCTATGAAGAAATAGAATTGATGTTTTCTTCCATTGACGTGTCTACTTCGGAAGGTTTTAGAAACCGCGCCATGCTGGAAACGCTCTACAGTTCTGGTTTACGGGTAAGCGAGTTGATCAATCTTAAGATAAACAATATTTTTTATGAACAAGGGTTTTTAAAGATAGTAGGGAAAGGGGACAAAGAACGTATGGTTCCCATTGGTCGTGAGGCCTTGAAGTTTGTTCAGATTTACCTCGACGAAGTCAGAGTACATGTTCCTGTGGAGAAAAATAGTCAGAACATTGTTTTCCTAAATCGAAGAGGGAAACAGATGTCAAGAATAATGGTTTTTTTAGTGATTAAAGGATTGGCTGAAAAAGCGGGCATTCATAAAAAGATCAGCCCACATACTTTTCGACATTCGTTTGCTACACATCTCATAGAAGGAGGGGCAGACCTCCGTGCGGTGCAACAAATGCTGGGACACGAATCGATTACTACAACCGAAATCTATACGCACCTGGACAGAGATTACTTAAAACAAGTGGTGAAGGACTTTCATCCAAGAAGTTAGACTAATGAACTGTAAAGCATAATAAAAAAGTAGAGTCCGGTATAACGAACTCTACTTTTTTATTTTAGGGTACTACGATACCACTAGATAGAAACGGTTAATTGCTCGCCATGCTGACTCACATCCAGGCCAAGTTCTTCGTTTTCTTCGGTGACTCTTAGAGGAATCAGTTTGTTGACCAACCAGAACAATAGGTAAGAACCTCCAAACGTAGTAATCACTACAATGGCAAGACCTTCAAGGTGAGCAATCATCAACGTCCAATCACCGGTAGCGAGTAAACCACCTTTTTCTTTGAAGGCAAATATAGGAGTGAGCAGCATGCCTACAATTCCACCGATGCCATGACAAGGGAAAACATCCAGTGTATCGTCGATACCGGTTTTGTTTTTCCAATTTACCATGATGTTACTGACGAACGAAGCAAACACGCCAAAGAAAATACTGGCCGGAATACCGACATACCCTGCTGCAGGAGTAATGGCTACAAGTCCGACTACCGCTCCGATACAAGCGCCCATGGCAGATATTTTTCTTCCCTGCACGGCATCAAAGAAAATCCAGGCAAGAGCCGCCGCTGCTGAAGCGGTATTGGTAGTAGCAAATGCAGATACGGCAATACCGTTTACTCCCAATGCTGATCCTGCATTAAAGCCGAACCATCCGAACCACAACAAACCGGTACCTAAAATGACAAATGGAATATTGGCAGGTAGATGTTCGTTGTTTTTTCTTCTCTTTAAAAAGATGGCACCGGCCAATGCCGCACACCCCGCAGAGATATGAACAACTGTACCTCCTGCAAAATCCAGTACACCATCTTTGAAGAAATAACCATCAGGATGCCATGTCATGTGTGCAAGTGGGCAATAGATCAACAAGCTGAACAAGCTGATGAATAGCAAATATCCTGAAAAACGAATGCGCTCTGCGAAAGAACCTGTAATTAAAGCAGGAGTAATGATGGCAAACTTCAGTTGAAAGAAAGCAAACAACATCATAGGAATAGTCAATCCGCTCATGGCTTTAGTGGCTGAGACTCCCTGAAACATGAAATAGGTTCTCGGATCTCCTATAAAGCCACCTATGGAATCTCCGAATGCCAGACTAAATCCAACAAATACCCAGAGTAAACTCATGAGTCCCATAGAAATAAAGCTTTGAAACATGGTGGAGATGACATTTTTTGTACTGACCATCCCTCCATAAAAAAAAGCAAGCCCTGGTGTCATTAACAATACCAGGCAGGTTGCAGTCAACATCCAGGCCATGTCTGCCTTGTCTACACCTTCCATTTCGAGGGTAGGAGCAGTATAATTAGGTAAAGCTAAAGCTAAAGCACTTGCTAGGATAAGCAAAGTGAAGGGTATTCTCCAAAATTTATTCATGGTACGTGTTAATAATTGTTTTCTTAGCGGATTTCAAAATAGAGGCGTAAAATTAAGACTACTTTTTGAATGAAACAATATAAAATAATAGATGATGGGTTGAAAAAATGGCAATGATTTGTTTTTAAATATAACATTTGAAAGAATCAAGTCTTTTTTTTAGTTATCCTATTGCTGTATAATTTATTGGGAAAGTTATATTTTTGTAGGATCACCTTTTCAATTGAATATCATTTGTACCGTTTATTTATAAAACCCTTTCTGTTCTGCTTTTCACCTGAGGCAGCACATAAAATCGCTTTTCAAGCTTTAGCTTTACTTCGATACATTCCTTTTCTAAACGGAATATTAAAATCGCATTATAAGGTCAATGCACCGGTTCTGCGAAGAACATTATGGGGGATCGACTTTCCGAATCCGGTAGGTTTGGCGGCGGGCTTTGATAAGAATGCTTTGAGAGTAAATGAATTTGACGCATTGGGTTTCGGATTTATAGAAATTGGAACGGTCACACCTAAAGCACAACCGGGAAATGATCAACCTCGATTGTTCAGGTTACCTCAAGACGAAGCCATCATCAATCGTATGGGGTTTAATAACGACGGTGTAGGTGCGGCTGTTCACCGTTTGAAAAAAAGAAATCCTGGGATTATTGTGGGAGGGAATATTGGTAAAAACAAAGTCACTCCTAATGAAGACTCATTGAACGATTACCTGTTTTGTTTTCATGCGCTCAAAGAAGTGGTCGATTATTTTGTGGTGAACGTCAGTTCTCCCAATACTCCTGGCCTACGTGAGCTACAAGAGAAAGGACCGTTACTTTATCTGCTGAAATCGTTAAATGATGTCAATAATCAGTCCGTATCGCGCAAACCTATTTTATTGAAAATTGCACCTGATCTTACGAATGAACAATTGGACGACATTGTTGAGATTGTAAAGACAACGGGCATAGACGGTGTTATCGCTACCAATACAACCGTTTCAAGAGCTGAGTTATTGACGGATTCATCTATTGTACAAGCTATGGGTGCCGGTGGTTTGAGCGGGAGACCGGTGAAAGAAAGATCAACGGAAGTGATTCGTTACATCCATCAACGATCAGGTGGAACGATCACGATTATAGGAGTGGGTGGCATTCATTCGCCGGAAGATGCTTACGAGAAATTGAAAGCAGGCGCTTCCTTGGTTCAAGTCTATACAGGCTTTATCTACGAAGGAGCTGGATTAATTAAAAGAATAAATAAGTATTTGGTAAAGCACCCGTTATAATTTTTTAACTTTAGCTTTTATAGTATAGAAGATGGCTGCCAATACATATAAAAAGGTTCCTAAGGAGGAAAAGGTAAAAGAGAAAAAAGCGAGAAAGTCTACCGGTCGTCAGGAAGAATCGCGTGAGCGTTTTTACAACGACAGAAGATTTCATCTGGCGTCGGGTCTCTTCCTGATGTTGGTGTCTTTTCTGATGTTCGTTGCTTTCTTTTCTTACCTCTTCACCGGCAATCATGATCAAAGTGTGGTGGATAGCTTGTTTGACGATTCCATGCATGAATCTGGCCGTGAAGTAAAGAACTGGCTCGGTATCATGGGAGCATACGTTGGGAACGTATTTATTTTGCATTGGTTTGGATTGGCATCGTTCCTGTTTGTGCCTTTGTTGTTTCAGTTTGGCTTTAAGATTGTGTTTCAACGGTATTTCATACCGATGAATATCTTTCTACCCTTTTTCTTTTTTACACTTCTCTGGTTTTCTTCTACCATGGGATACCTGGTATTGAAATTGGAAGAAGACGGATTCCTGAGCTTTTTATCCGGAGGAATTGGTTTCGAGATGGCATTGTGGTTGGATAACTTGATAGGTATAGGTTCTCCTGTAGTGTTATTTTTTCTGTTGCTGGCATTTGTCATTTACTATTTCAACATCACTAACATTGCTTTGCCGCAATGGGCAGGCATGATGAATGCTTCCGATAAGAAGGCTGTGACTGCTGTAGCTGAAGAAGAGGAAGAAGAAAGTGAACTGGTGTTAAACGAAGTAGAAGTCGAGGAAGGATTAGAAGACCTGGAGATTTTAGAAGAAGACGAAGAAGAAGAGGAGGAAGAAGAAGAACTGGGTGAGGAAGAAGAGGAAGAAACCGAAGAAGAAATACTAGAGGAAGAAGAACTGGAAGAAGACATTTTAGATTTGCCTGTTACACCAGTCAATAAAACATCCTTGCCGGCAGATTTAAGCTTGGTCATTGAAGATGCGCAACCGGCGGAAGACAATCCGTTTGTAGAACAGAAAAAAGAAGTTTTCGAATTCGATCCGACGCTGGATTTGTCTTCCTATAAATATCCTACGCTTGACTTGCTGACGGAATATGAAATCGGTAAGGTGCAGGTCTCTAAGGAAGAATTGGAAGCCAATAAAGACCGTATCGTAGAAACACTTTCTAACTATAAGATCGGTATCTCCAGCATTAAGGCAACAATTGGTCCTACGGTGACTTTGTATGAAATTGTTCCAGACGCTGGAATCCGCATTTCAAAAATTAAAAGTTTAGAGGATGATATTGCCCTTAATCTGGCAGCATTGGGTATTCGTATTATTGCGCCAATTCCTGGCAAAGGAACAATTGGTATAGAAGTTCCGAACAAGAAGAAAGAAATGGTGTCGGTACGCTCTGTTTTCTCTTCTGAAAAATTTCAAAAAGGAGAAATGGATTTACCGGTTGTATTTGGTAAAACCATTTCCAATGAAATATTTGCAGTCGATCTTTCTACACTTCCACACTTGCTGATGGCAGGTGCTACAGGACAAGGTAAATCGGTTGGGATCAACATCATCATTGCTTCCTTATTGTATAAAAAACATCCTTCGCAATTGAAATTTGTGATGGTTGATCCGAAGAAAGTGGAACTGTCATTGTACAATAAAATAGAACGACACTTCCTTGCGAAGCTGCCGGACAGCACGGACGCGATCATCACAGATTCTAAGAAGGTGGTATTTACATTGAATTCCCTTTGTATTGAAATGGATCAACGCTATAGTTTACTGACTAAGGCGAGTGTAAGGCATTTAAAAGAGTACAACAAAAAATTTGTAGAACGCAAGCTCAATCCTAATGAAGGACATCGTTTCTTGCCGTACATCGTTGTGATCATTGACGAGCTGGCCGACTTGATGATGCAGGCGGGTAAAGAAATTGAAACACCGATTGCACGTTTGGCACAATTGGCGAGAGCGATAGGAATACACCTGGTGGTGGCTACACAACGTCCCTCAGTCAATGTGATCACGGGTATCATCAAAGCCAATTTTCCGGCGCGTTTGTCTTTTAAAGTGATGTCTAAGATCGATTCTAGAACTATCCTGGATGCCGGTGGTGCAGATCAGCTGATCGGTAAAGGAGACATGTTGTTTTCACATGGTTCTGATTTGGTACGCTTGCAGTGTGCATTCATCGATACTGGAGAGGCAGAACGTATCGTGGATTTTATTGGAGAACAAAGAGGTTATTCGGAAGCATACAATCTTCCGGAATACGAAGGCGATGAATCGGGTCAGGAAGCCAACGGTGATTTTTCTTATTCGGATAGGGATGGGCTATTTGAGGAAGCCGCACGATTAGTGGTCATGCATCAGCAAGGAAGTACTTCTCTTATACAGCGTAAGATGAAATTGGGATATAACAGGGCGGGTCGCATCATGGATCAGCTGGAAGCCAGCGGCATTGTAGGACCATCCAATGGCAGCAAAGTCAGAGACGTGATGATTACAGATGAAATGAGTTTGGAACAATTATTGAACAGGTTAAGCGGAAAAGATTAATGTTTACTATGAAGGTATTGAAGGTTAGTTTGTTGTTTTACATAACAGCATTGTTTATAAATGCAGGGCAGGCAAAAGCGCAGTATGATCCGAAGGCTCTTGCTACGTTGGATGAAATGAGTAAGAAATACAGCGCTATGTCAGGTTTTAAGGCTGGTTTTACTTATTCCATGAGCAATCCTTCTGCGGGGATCAATGAATCGTCGAGCGGAACCATTACAGTGAAAGGATCTAA
>DATHPB010000287.1:0-4296 GCA_035484295.1 Cytophagaceae bacterium | reverse complement strand
CTTGAAAACGACCTGACATGGCAAGCATACAGTGGTCCCAATGTTAGTTCTATTGAAGTGTATCAAAACAGCGGAAGTACTCCATTGAGTACGTTATCTGGCACCGCTACTTCATACAATGACAATAACGGTATAGTATGTACAACAAATTATTGCTATCAGTTGAAGGCTGTATTGAGTACAACATCAGCATCAGGGGCTCCGCAATACAGCCTGAGCGCAAGTAAATGTGTAGTTGGCACCTCTCTTGCTACCCGTCCTCCTTTGACTAACGTCAATTCTACTATTAACGGGACAACCATTAACGTTACATTTGATGCCGTAGCCAGCCCATTGACAGCCAAAACATATACGTTGTACGAAGCGGTAAACGGCGGGAGTTTTAATTCTGTATCTTCTAACAACGGAAGTCCCACCTCTTTTACATTGAATAACAAAAACACCAGTGGCAATAGTTATTGTTACCAAGTGAATTATGTAGATCTTTGTAACCTTTCACCCGCCAATGGTTCAGCAGTTACAACTTGTCCTGTAAAATTAACAGTAGGTCTTGCTGAAGACGGTACAGTCGCTGTTAACTGGACTCCTTACTCAGGAAGCACTTCTGCTACTTCTTACACCGTACAGGTAACGGATGAAAATGGTAATGTCATAAAAACCATCCCGGCGGGATCGAGCAATTCCATCAATGATGTACTCAGCAATACAAACGGCCAATTGTTCTACCAGCTTATTGCGAGTAATGGGAGCACATCTGCCTTAGTAGAGTTGGAACTCGCTCCAGCCGTTTTTGTTCCCAGTGCCTTCTCACCCAATGGCGATCAAACCAATGATCTCTTCGAGATAAAAGGACGTTTTATAAAAAGTATTAACCTTTCCGTCTTCGACCGTTGGGGAGAACCTGTATTTCATTCCACTGAACTACAAAATCAATGGGACGGTAAAATCAATGGGAAAGATGCTTCTGTAGGCACATACGCTTACGTCATAGAAGTGACAGGCCAAAGAGGTGAAACCATCAAGCAAAGAGGAACCGTTTCCCTTATCCGATAACACATTTAAGAACGAACAATATGAACATGATAGACATGTTTGGAATGCTTGGAAAAGCAAAAGAGATCCAAGCGAAAATTCAAGAATTTAAAGATAACGCTGCTAAACTGACTGCGCTTGGAGAATCAGGTGGAGGCATGGTGAAAGTCACCATGAATGGGAAAAAGCATTTGGTAAAAGTAGAAATAGAACCTTCTTTATTTAAACCTGAAGAAGCAACAATACTGCAAGATCTCATTGTAGCGGCCGCCAATAAAGCTGCTATGGAGATTGATGTATTAATGAAAGAAGAATTAAAAAAACAAACAGAAGGCGTGTTGCCTAACATTCCTGGGTTTGATTTGGCTTCACTCATCAGTTAGTGTTCATGTCAAAGGTTGCTGTTGCTATCCTGAATTGGAACGGTCTAGCCCATCTTCAAGCCTACTTGCCAGATGTCGTTGCTAACAGTCCGCAAGCAACTGTATACCTTATAGACAACGGATCTACCGACGACAGTGTTCAGTGGGTTGCCACTCACTACCCTGACGTCGTTTCTGTTTTATTAGAAACCAATCACGGGTTTTGTGAAGGGTATAATTTGGGACTTTCACAACTGCAAGAACCTTTTTTCATTCTACTCAATTCTGATGTCAGAGTTACACCCGATTGGATCGCACCATTGCTCCAACTGATGGAAACACAACTGCATGTAGCAGCTTGTCAACCCAAGATACTAGATGTTAGCCATCCGAACTATTTCGAGTACGCAGGTGCCAACGGAGGTTTTCTGGATCGTTTTGGTTTTCCTTTTTGCCGGGGGCGAATTTTTCAAACGCTGGAAAAGGATACTCATCAATACGACGATGCCATGGCTATCCACTGGGCAAGCGGTGCGGCATTGATGATACGCTCCAACTTGTTTCATTCACATGGAGGGTTTGATTCTCGCTTGTTTGCACACATGGAAGAAATAGACCTATGCTGGAGGTTACGCAATTCCGGACATAGTATTTATTCTTGTCCTCAATCTGTTGTTTATCATCTAGGAGGAGGTACACTCTCTGCAGACAATCCTAGAAAAACATTTTTGAACGTTCGCAACAATTTGTTGATGTTAAATAAAAATATTCCCGCCGCCGTGAAATGGAAAGTATTGCCAACCAAACTAACGTTAGACGGCATTGCAGGAATTTATTTTTTGTTGCAAGGAAAATGGAGAAATACATTGTCCATCATCAAAGGACATTTCGCTTTTTATCTTAGCGCTTCACCTCATGCTAAACATACCTCAGCAAAAGGTAAACAAGAATCTTACGCACAACTATATTCAAAATCAATCGTGTGGGAATATTACATAAAAGGGAAGAAAAAATATTCTGATCTTAAATAAACCTTAAATATCCCAAACCGGATTTCTCTTTTTCCTAAAATGACGGTGAATGTTCATACTAAAAAATAACACCAAATAAATAACCAATGGTGAGCCTAAAGTCAAAAAAGATAAGTAAATAAAAAACAAGCGTACACTGCCGGTAGCCAAGCCCATTTTATCTCCCCAGAAAGCACATACTCCAAATGCTTGTTTTTCAAATATTGCTTGTATTTGGTTAATCACCCCCATAGTTACTTCTCTAACATTCAATACTAAAGTAATAAAATGTTGGTTATTATTCAAAAAAAGCCAGTTTTTTATTGACTTAAATAGATAAACAGTTATTTTCGCATATATCATACATAAAAAAGATTTTACGAAGAACTTTTTATCCAACTCAATTATGGCATTTAAAAGAAGACAATTTATCGCGATACTGTTTGCAGGACTGGTTCTTGTCAATGGTTGTGCATTAAAGCAAATGGTTAAATTAGCAAAAAACCAGGAGCTTACTGTTACTCCCAACCCATTGGAAGTACATGGAGACAGCGTAGCATTCCAAATGACTGCTTTATTGCCTCTAAAAATGTTAAAGAAGAACAAAATCTATACAGTTGATCTTCGCTACCAATATGGTGAGCAAAAAGTTGATCTTCAGACGCTAGAGTTTGTAGCTACGGATTATCCGAATGCAAAAACAGAACAACCTAAAGTATCCAAGCACTATGCTTTTGCTTACAAACCGGAAATCGGTAACGGTGATTTGATTGCAGTAGGAACAGCATTCAACTTAGCTAAAACAAAATCAAAGAAAACAGTTGATTTCCCTGTAGCAAAAGGTTTGATCACAACTTCAAGATTGGTAAAAGACTACTACTATGTAGCTTATGCTGATCATGGTTACAACAACAAAGAAGAATTGGAACCTACTGCGGTAGATTTCTTCTTTGAACAAGGTAAATCTAAATTGAGACCATCTGAAACTAAAGGTACTAACGGTAAATTTTTGGATGCTTTCATCGCAAAGAAAAATATCACAAGAACTGTTACTATAGTAGGTTCTCACTCACCCGAAGGTAGAGAAGCAAAAAATACAGAACTGGCTAACGAACGTGCCAAAGTAATCGAAGAGTATACCAAAGCCCGTTTGAAACATTACGGTTACCATGCTGATTCTATCAATTTCGTAGCAAAAGGTTTGATCCTTGACTGGGAAGGTTTGAAAAAAGAATTGACTACTACTACTCACTTGGATGAAGCTCAAAAAACTGAAATCCTGAACATCATCAACGGTAGTGGTGATTTCCACAGCAAAGAAGAGCAAATTGAGAAATTACCTTCTTTTAAAATCGTATTCAACAAACTATATCCTTCTTTAAGAGTTGCTAAAACTGAAATCTTGACTGTAAAGAAAAAGAAATCAGATGCTGAAATTGGTTTGCTAGCTAAATCAATCACTGACGGTACAGTAAAATTAGATACGTTGAACGAAAACGAATTGGCTTACGCCGCTACATTAACTCCAGTATTGTCTCAAAAAGAAGCCATCTATCAGGCTTTGGTTAAGAAAAACGACAGCTGGGTTGCTCATAACAACTTAGGTGCAGTTTACTTGGAAGAAGCAAAAAGAGAAGCTGATGAAACTAAAAGAGCTTCATTGGTAGACAAAGCAGTAACAGCTTTTAACTTGTCATTGAAAAAACAAGAAAGCGGAGAAGCTCATGTCAACCTCGCAAGTGCATCTTTGATGAAAGGTGTAAGACCTAGTGCAAGAACAGAAGCTCAAAAAGCAGCTGATGGTGCTACTTCAACCGACGCAGTGAAAAAAGGTGCAAACGGTATACTTGGTGTATTGGATATCAAAGACGGTAAATACGACGGTGCTATTC
>DATHPB010000286.1:0-5782 GCA_035484295.1 Cytophagaceae bacterium | reverse complement strand
TCAGACGAAATACTGCCCAGTCGAGTTTAGAGGATTGAATGTATTGCTCTGTTTCTAAGGCTTGTTGGGCATATGCATCTGTCAAACCAGGTTTTAAAATATCTGAGGTTTTAATGAACGCATTGTTAAGTCGATCGCCATAAACAGAAATAGAAGAGGCGAAAATTAAAAATGCATGAGGGGAATGCCGCAGCAAGCCATTGATTAAGTGCTGTGCTACAGTGGAAGTAGCTTCTTTTTGTTTGTCAAGTAAGGAGGGTGGAATCGATGATAAATGTATGACAACATCCTGATTATAACATGCTTTTTCGATATCTTTTGAGATAGCAATATCACCATATACAACTTGAATACTGTTTTTATAACGCTTGAAAACATGTTGGGCATGTTCTGTCGGTGCGTCAAATACAGTAGTATTGTAGATGTGATAATTTAAAAACAGATTTTTTAGTACTTCTTGTCCAACTGTTCCTGATGCTCCCGTAACGAGTACGTTTAACTTCTTTTCCATCCCCGTAAATGCCGAATTTTATGTAATGATCGCAAAAAAAACGCCACGTTTTTTTTAAATTCGTTTATATAGAACATGTTTTCGTTAGATGTTCGTTTTTCTATTATCAAAGGAATGCTGAATTAACGTTTGTATTTTTCAAATTCTCTTTATGATTTTATGATAATGTCGTATAACCGACAGCAAAGAACAATAATTATAAATTACCTTTGTGTTAAGTAAAAGAACAATTATGAGACATTTGTTGATTGCCATTATGCTATTTACTCTTTGTTATGTTTCATACGCTCAACAATCGAGTGATCAAAGGCGTAAGCAGTTTAACCTGGAAGACGGGATTGCCTTGCAGGAATATGATCCCGTTGCGTACTTTACAGTGAAGAAAGCACTGAAAGGCCGTAAGGAATTTTCGTATAATCAACAAGGTGTAGTCTATTATTTTTCTTCTCAGGACAATAAATCGTTGTTCATGAAAAATCCGGCAGGTTATGAACCGCAATACGGTGGCTGGTGTGCTTATGCCATGGGGGAATCCGGTGAAAAAGTGGAAATTGATCCTAAAACATTTAAGATTTTAGACGGTAAATTATACCTCTTTTATAATTTCTTTTTTACCAACACCTTGACAAAGTGGAACAATGATGAACAGGCATTAAAAGCAAAAGGAGATAAAAACTGGGCAAAGATAATCGGTGGGAAATAAATCGGAGGGTAGTGAAATAAAAAAGAGTCCCGGTCATTGACCGGGACTCTTTTTGTTTGCTCGTATTTTTTCATCTAGTTATTGTAGGTGGCATCCACTCGACCGTGTGGCTTATGCATTTTATGCGCTTTATGTTGCTTTTGGTGTTTGGCGTATGTACTATGTCCGTGAGGACCGGGTGTGGCTGAAACAACTACAGTTTGAACGAATAACATACCTGCTGCTAATACTGAAAATAAGATGGACTTTTTCATAGTGGTAACTGTTTAGGTTTGCTCGATTAATTTATAATACTAATGTCGTTTCTGATTCTGTAGCTATTTGGTAGAGAATTTGAGGAGATTCTGAAGATGGAATCGTTTGCAGGAAGAACACAAACTCAAGCATCCACAGTGCGGAACAACATGGAAAAAGCGTACACTAAACCTGATAATGTATGCTTTATTTTTTCCTGATAAGATCAATCGTCGTGATTGTCTCCTCCTAAACTGTAGTAATTGTTTTCCTCGTCTTCTTCTCCGATGGATTCGTTGTCATCGTCCAGTTCAGAACCTGGTACATCCAGGTCTTCTCCTGTATAGGATTCTTCCAAACCTTTTTCATTCCATCGGGCAACTCGTAAGTCTTCTTCCGCATCCCTTTCTTCGCCGGGATGGACGGTAGTCTCCTTTATAGCTTGATGATAGATGTCTTCATTGGCAGGATACAAGGGATAACCGGGAAACTCTGTTTCTTCTTTATCCCTTTTAGTTTTTGCAGTATGCTTTCTCATAACAATTTTGTTTAAGTGAAACGGATTCATTTATTTTTTACTACACTGACTTTCCAAATGACATTGCTGACATCGTCTGCTACCAGTAGTGACCCGTCGTTTGTCACCGCCACACCGACAGGCCGTCCATGTACCTTACTGGTTCCGAGGTCTGCGATAAAACCTGTTAGAAAATCTTCCGGAATTCCTGCGGGTTTACCGTTTTTAAATGGTACAAAGACCACCCTGTAACCTGCCAATACAGATCGGTTCCATGATCCATGCTGTCCGATGAAAGCGCCGTTATGGTATTTTTCTGGGAACTCTTTTGGGGTATAAAAGGCTAAACCTAACGAAGCTGTATGTGCTCCGAGATCAACGTCTGGTACGATGGCCTTTTTTACCAGGTCAGGCTTTTGATCTGCTGCCTTGATTCTTGGATCTTCGTGCTGACCGAAATAGGAATATGGCCATCCGTAAAAACCGCCGTCTTTGACACTGGTCAGGTAATCAGGTACGAGGTCATCGCCCAGTTCATCACGTTCATTGACGGTTGTCCATAAGGTATTGGTACCCGGTGCCCAACCCATGCCTACAGGGTTTCTAAGGCCATTGGCATAAATGCGCTTACCTGTACCGTCAGGATTAATCTCAATGATGTTTGCTCTCCATGCTTCCTGGTCCATGCCGTTTTCGGCGATGTTGCTTCCTGAACCGACGGCGATATAAATTTTCGTTCCTTCTTTATTGGCAATGATGTTTCTTGTCCAATGTCGATTATGTTTAGTTTCTGGTAAATCTGTTATTTTTTCTCCAGGACCTGTAATGAACAGTTGACCAGGTCTACAAGGGTATCTCCACAAGGCATCAGTGTTAGCCACGTAGAACCAGTTGTCCAAAAACAACATACCAAAGGGCTGATTAAGATTCGCAAGGAATATTTCTTTTAAATCAGGTTTACCGTCTTTGTTCAGGTCGCGGAGAATCGTGATGCGATTGGCGCTCTTGCTTAAGTCTGTTGACAGATTGGTACCTGCAATTGTTTCTCCTATTTTATTTATCGTGGAATGATGTGAATTACTTTCTGCGACCAGTACATCTCCATTGGGCATGACATAAAGCCAACGGGGATTATCAAAACCATCTGCATATTTAGTCACTTCAAATCCTTCAGGTGCCGAAGGTTTCTCATTCGCTTGCCATCCGATCACATCGCAATAGTTGGTAACGGATCGCGTACTGTAAGGAAGTTCCAGCGTATCGCTTTGCGCTTCTTTATTTCTCTTAGCTATTTGTGCTTGTGCATTCCATACATTCAAAAGCGCATAAAGCGCAGCGATGAAATAAGTTGTTTTCATAGCAGATGAAATAACTGTTTACTTGGCCAATATTTTAAACTCCACGCGCCTGTTGAGTTGCCGGCCTTTGGCTGTGGCATTGGTGCTGACAGGATCGGTTTCTCCGTAATGCTTCAAGGTAATTCGGCTGCTGTCGGCACCTGACTGTTTGATCAGGTAATTGGCTACAGTTTGTGCCCGTTGCAACGAGAGTTTGTCGTTGTATTGTTCTGTACCGATGTTGTCGGTGTTTCCATCGACTTCTATTTTCAATGCGGGATTCTCTTTCAACAGCTTGGCCAGGCGGTTTAATTCCAAGTGAGATTCTTTTCTTAAGGAGGCTTTGTTGAAATCAAAGAAAATGTTTTTAAGGGTAATCGTTTGCCCGACCTCAATAGGAGTGAGGTAAAGATCCCGTTGTATTTCATTGTATTGATTTTGCCCCACTAAATCGATGTTGTCGTTGATTGAAATGAAACCATCTTTAACGGCCAGGTATCCGTAACGTTTTTGAGAAGGTAAGATGATCTGGTAATTGCCGTCATTGATGTCGGAAGACGCAATGCCTACTTCCGTTCCCGTATCCAGATTTTCAAAGAAAATTTTCACACCGGGTATGACGTCATTGGTTTTACTGTTCAACACACGACCGGTGATCATGGTAACTGCCGAAGGTTTCAGCAATGCGGGTGGTTGCAGTACATAAATGTCCGCATCCCCTTCTTTCATTTTTTCAGAAGTGAAGTAGACTTTTTCTCCTGAAGCAGTGATACTCAAGTAAGACTCGTTTCTGGAAGTATTGACTACTGGGCCTAAATTTTCAGGCGTTGACCAGTTGGTCCAGCTGTCATCCAGCCTTCTGGTCACGTAGATGTCTGTTCCTCCATAACCGTTTAATCCGTCTGTAGCGTAATACAATGTCCTGTCATCCGATGCCAGGAAAGGGGCTTCTTCTGTAGCCTTTGTGTTAACAGTATTTCCAAGGTTCAGAGGTTTCGTCCAGGTATTGTCAGGTTCTAAAAAGCTTACGTACAAATCACGTCCGCCTATGTTACCGTCGTGTTTTCGCTCTACGGACATCAGCAATATTTTCTGACTGTTGGACATGAAAAAGTTTGCGCGCACATTTGAATTTTGTTCGTACTTGATCTGTAACCGTTCAGGGAAAGACCAACCGTCTTTTGTTTTATGACTGACGGATACTCCGTCTCCCATTGATCCGTCTTCGTTGTAAGAGTTACCTAACAAAACAGTATTGCCATCGGGAGAAACGGAGTTGATGAAATTAGGCTCGGCATTATTCAATGGCGGGCCCATGTCTTCGGCTTCTCCCCAGTTTTGCTTGGACTCGTCCCATTTCGCATACCATATGTCTTCTAGATCTCCTTTACCGCCTTTGTCTTTGGGATCACCTCTTCTGCTGAAATACAAGGTTCGACCGTCCGGTGAAACCAATGGTCCTATTTCCGGGTAAGGGCTGTTGATGTGATCACTTAGTTTGGTAACGACCATGTTGGACTTGATTAAATCATTGGTGTTCGCTTTGGCAATCTTTATTGTCTTGGTCGAAGCTGAGATTCCTATGGCATCAATTCCAGGCAGACCTTTATCCGTTGCTTTGAGAATCAGTTTGACAGAAAAGATGTAAAAATTGATGCCGGTTGTTTTGATGGAAAGCAACCTACTGTTGTCTGTTGTTGCTGTATTCTGATAACTGCTGATCTCGTATTCTTTTCCGTCGGCATCGTATACCAATACTCTTTGTATGGCACCCGGATGATTGGTCTCTGCTACTACAATTTGTTTGGGTATAATAGGAGTAAGGAATCCTACGGTAATGTATTGTTCTGAAGATTTGTCTTTGGGTTGCCATGCATTTCGGTTTTCGCCTGCTGAAGGAAACACATTCGGTTTACCCAGCACTTGTCTTGCTGCAAAATCAGATTCGCTTTCTTGCGAGGAGTACTCCAATACACGATATGCCCATTGTATGTCTTGAGCATGTAAGCCTATAGATAAAATGGACATGAATAAAAATAATGTTATTTTTCTCATAATTGTTTTTTTGGTTTTTATAACAATTGACCTATACAGGTTAAAATATGTCAAAGTGAGAGCCAAAGAATGAAAAAATAAAAACTACGGTACGTTAGTTGCAACAGATTGTTTGATTCACCGATGTATCGCCTTATTTAAAAGATGAATAATCAACAGGGAATACAGTGATAGGTGTTAAAACCGGAGAGCAACAGAAACAATTAAAAAAGTTGCGAGGAAGTGATTCCCCATGTTGGTGTGTTGATTACTGATTGGGGAAAAATAAAACTAGTAAACGTTAATGGACTATGAATACAAAAATAATTTTCGGATCACTGCTTACAGGTCTTGGTATTGTAGGTATTTTGTACGCAGGTTTTGTTTTCACTCAACACGGTTTAAATGAAGGCCGCATGTTCTTTTCTACTTTAATCATCGGACTG
>DATHPB010000285.1:0-2397 GCA_035484295.1 Cytophagaceae bacterium | reverse complement strand
TGATTAACCATTTATCGTCATTTTTAACGGCATAGCGTGTAAGGAAAAACAATGTTGAGATCAAGAAAGGGAATAATATCCCATAAGGAACATTTCCTGCCAGTAGCAATATATTACCAGCAATCATGGCCATGTTAATGTAATTGATCCATTTTTTATTGAGGTCAATGTTCATCATATAAAAAGGGCCAATCGTTTTTTTTATTTTTTGTCGATAATAATAAAAACCAAGTACACAAAATACGTTGGCCAGATAAGTAAAAAATAATCCTTCTGGTATGTTTTCTTTAACCAGGTAATAATCATACAACATTTCATCTTTCGTACCAATACTACTTACCACCATATAATTACCATAGCAGTACACCAAAGTAAATGCTGAGTAGACGGTAATGAAGCTGATTTCTTTGGAGCCTTTGCTATAGTCGGTAAAGATACAGAGAATGGCAAATACCACTTCCCCTAAAATGATGGGAACGGGCAACTCATTAAAGTAGCCCCATAATACTATAGGTAAAGAATAGAGAAAGTAATATGGCTTGGTATAAGGATTCACACAATTTTTTTATTTCATCAAGACAAACGCTCTTTATTCTTTTTCAAAAACCAAAACGAACAGTGTACCGAAAAGTCTAGAGGCATTTAAGAAACTTAATCCTTTATGATCAAAGGCAGATTCATAATATTCCACACCGCCTATTGGTCTGAAGTTGTTTTTTTGGAAGAGACTTCTGATTTCGTCTTTAGAAAATAAATTTTTTTGAAATTGAAAATGCTTATATTTTTTCCCAAAACGTATTTTAGCATACCATCTCCACAACGACATTTTATTGGGAAAGCTAATGACTAAAATACCACCGGGCTTCAATAATAATTTTATGTCGTCGATGTATTGTTGAACATCAGGAACAAATTCAAATACACTGGAAGAGATTACGACATCAAAACAGTGAGGCAAAGCAATAGTTGCATCAGTTAATACTTCAAAGCTAACATTGGGTAAATGATTTAAAGAAGTAGCCCTACTGATGTGTTCAACTGCCGGATCTACCCCAAAAACCCTGTACCCTTTTTCGCCAAGCATCATGTCTATCCTTCCTGTGCCACAACCATAATCAAGGATATAGGCATCCTTTTTCTTAACATTTGCTATTACTTTCTTGACAAAAACATCTCCCCTTTTGTATGTACCCGCCTCGAATTGTTGTTCAATGGCATCTCCAAAAGCCTTAGAATTCTCATTAAACAACTGGTTAATAGTATTTTGGGTAGACATAGGCCAATATTGTGCTTCGCACGCTTTCACTTCGTCACTAAATTAAGCAAATAAATGGTTTCTAAACGGCTGAATTCTTGTTTTCTATGTTAAAAACTCTGGCTATATAACCTTTCCCTGTATGGTTTCCAATAAAATACCGTTGAGCTGCAGCGCTTGTGTTTGTCTGGAGTACTTCGCCGTATTGTTATTTTCTATTGGCAAGCTTCCTCCTTTTTCCTTCCACTTGTTATATTCTCGTTTCAAAAAATCTGCTGCTGCTTCAACCGATGAAGTCGATAATCCCAGTTGTTCTTTATTCATCAAAACTTCCATTTGACCACAGTCTGTCGGTATGCTTAATATGGGTTTTGCAGTACCTATGTACTCAAATAATTTGCCTGGATAAAGTCCCTTTATTTCATAAAGGTTTTTAGCCATATGAGGCGGAACTGCATAGATAAGGAGTACGGCACTTCCTTTCATAAAGGCAATCGTTTCTTCTCTTGTCACAAACCCCTTTACATCCAGGTTTTCATCGGGAATACCTGCTGTTTTGCAATAATCTAAAAATTTTTGCTCTTGTAACCCCCGATAAAACAGAATGATTTCTTTTGAATAGTAAACATGTTTGAGCAGTTTCAAAAAGGCCTCTAACGAAGGTTCTATTTCCTGAAGTCCTTCGTTAAAAGAACCGAAATACGACACCGTAAAGGAAGGGAATTCATGCGCAGGTATTTTTTCATACGCCTCGGCATCGTAACCGTTTACAATAGTATGTGACTTTATGTCAAACAAGTCCAAATCCAATGCACTCCAATATGGATTGGTATTAATCGTAGCAGAAGCAGTGGACACTATTTTTTTGACAACAGGTTTATACAACGCATTGAATAATCCTCTGAACGGCCATAAAACTGGATCTCTGAAGTCTGCAATCCAGGGAATACGGTATTTTTTAGAACAGGCATTGGCCAATATGATTCCTGCATCAGGACCGTGTTCTCCTATGAGAACATCTATTTTATGGTCCTGCTGCAACCGTTCAAAAAACGCTTTCGCAACGGCTGTCCACGGCCAGGAATAATCACCGTATTTCAACTGATTGTATAAGGTGATTGCTTTTCTAAATACAGAATAAG
>DATHPB010000284.1:0-3699 GCA_035484295.1 Cytophagaceae bacterium | reverse complement strand
AAACGAAAATGAAACAACCACCTTAGAAAAAATAAAGCAGGAATAAGCGGGATGGTATACAATAACAAAGGATTTTCCCAATGAAATGTTTTCACCGTGTCCCACTGAAACCATTGCAGAGACAACCATTCCGGAAGCGCTATGACATTGCCTTTATCGAACATCGCGTACTTCTTTTTTCTTTTTTAAAAATCGTCTGTTGCTGAAACGGCGGAGTGCATTAAGAGACTCGATTGTTTCGGTTTGGCGTAATCCTCCATAGAGAAAACGATCAAGGTTTGTCAATGGAATAATGACATCTTCCATGTCCTGAAGATCTTTCAGCTCCGTGGTAGTAAGTGTGGTATAAGGTTTTGATTCCAGCCTGGTCAGATAAGACTTCCAGATGGTGATGCATTTTTCTAAATCAGTGGCTTGTTGATGCGTAGTGAATTCAAGAATCTGTTCATCGAAATCCTTGACATAACGTTGATGGTTCAAGCTTAAGTTAAACAATTTAATCCTGCGTAAAATGATCGGACCGACGAGCAGCAACAATACCGTGGCTACTATGAGCACGATCAATGCGACGACGCCATAGTACCAGTAATTTACACTGGGTCTTATCTCAAGATAGCTGGCGTCTTCCTGCCATGTAAAGTCAGTGCCGGAAGGACGCAGTTTTTTTATCACGATTTCCTTTAATGCCGGATGAATAAAAAGCGTATCGTGCCTGTTTTCGCTGAAGATGTATACGGGGATATTGGGAATCAGAATACTATCCGCATTGAAAGTACGCAAGAAATATTGAATGCTGTCTTTGCAGAGACTGTCCTTACATACCGTGTTGAAGTAGGTTTTACCGATCCATTCCAATGGCGGTGGAATATCGTGTGAATCTGGTATGGCTATCTCGTATTTGGGAGGATAAATGATACTGAGTGTATACATGAACGGTTCACCCAGTAAGATAGAGTCTTTGTTGATATAAGACTTTACATCGATCTCTGCAAACTGTGCAAAAGATGGAAAGGAAAGGAAGAAAATGAAAAGAAGGAGAAAACTTTTTTTACAGACGTGCATAAGAAGTTTCTCTTGGCGTGAACAATTCAACAAGTTTGGGAAAATAATCTTCTCCGTTGGTGATCAACACATACCTCGATTGGTACTTTTTGCAGACCTTCTCGATTTGTTTGCTGTTGGTTAAAAACTTTTCCTGCAAATGATCACGGTATTTTTTTGAAGAGGAATTGATCCAGATGGTTTTGTTGCTCTCCTTATCTATCAAAGGAATGATACCCATCTTGGGAATCCTGATCTCTGTAGGATCAGACACCTGAATCACGACAAGGTCGTGCTTCTGCGCAAGCGGTGACAATAAGTTTTCAGACCAGGTGCCCTTAAAATCAGAAAGAATAATCACGACACTTTTACGCTGAATCACAGATAAGGCGTAGCGAAACATCGCATCAATGTCTGTCAGCGAAGAACTACGGATCAAATGAAAAAACTTGTGCAATAAGTAATAACCGTGTTTGATGCCTCGATCCGGTTTGATAAACATTTCCTTTTGATCGGAAAAGGCGATGATACCGATGTTGCTGCGCTGCTCTACAGCCGACAAGGTGATGATGCCAGCCAATTCTTTCAGGATGTCGTATTTTACTTTGTGGCCGACACCAAGGTCATGCGAACTGCTGATGTCGGCGATGATGATGACGTCTTGCTCTTTTTCCTCTTGGTAGGTTCTGATATAAGTGCCATGCCCTTTGGCCGTTACTTTCCAATCGATGTTGCGGACATCATCGCCGTATTGATAATCGCGTATGTCCGAAAACTCAATTCCCGAACCCTTGAAAATGGAATTGAATTTTCCATGGGTACGTGATTCTATCGTTTTCCGAATTCGGATCTCGATCTTTTTTAGTTTGGCTATGATTTCTTTCATTCGAAAGGAATTCAGTAATCTTTAAAAATAATCAATTTTTAGGATTAAATTTGGATATGAAATCTCTTTCCTTTCTTCTTTTGTTGTTTTTCTGTTTGACGGCTTGTATAGACAAGAAGAATGCAGGTCGGGAAGATATCATCCCCAAAGAAAAAATGGTTTCTATACTTGCGGACATTCACCTGGCAGAAGGTGTTGTCTCATCGAGTGAACTTCCTAAAGACACTTCGTTGATGTTGTTTACCGCATTGGAACAGCAATCGCTGGCAAAACATGGCGTGACTGTCGAACAATTCCATAAGAGCTACAGTTGGTATACCAGTCATGCAAAGGATTATAAGGAGTTGTATGCAATGGTAGTGGACACATTGAACGTAAGGGTTTCGATAAAATAATAGTAGGGGAAGCTAATGTAGTTATTTTCTTTTCATACTGTTTAACAACTCACGGGCTTTTGAGGATTTGATTTTTTTCTTCGGGAGGAGGTTCATTAAAAATGAAGATCAGACATATTAGACTCAGTAATGCATAGGGGTTTATCCTGTTTCTATTTCCGATAAGGTGCGATGTTTTGTTGTCAAATTGATAAACTCATAATGCAGTGTATCTTGAAAAGATACCGGTACTGCATGAAATTTTTCAAAAAAAAAGTGAAAATTTAAGGTAAATATGGTGAGATCATCATAGAACAGAAAATACGTGTTATTGATACAGAAATGCTAGATCGGGAAACAACGGTACATCACGTACTGGAAGATAAAATTGGTTTTACGCAAGTAAAGGAATGGGTGAAGTCGTATTGCTTATGTAAAGCGGGAGAACGCAAAGTAGAGCAGCTGAAATTTCTCACGAATAAAGAAAGCATTTTGAACTTTCTTTCTCAGGCAAGCGAGCTCAAAGGGATATTGGAAAATGAAGAGGCGTTTCCGCGACACGATTACCTGGATGTGGATTTGTTCCTGAATAAACTTCGACTTTCCGGTGCATTTTTAGAGAGCAAAGAATTTCATGACCTACGTGCCTTTTTAAGAACGATTTCGCGCATCAAGCAATTTATAGAGGTTAGAGAACAACAAGAAGTTCCTTCTTTAAAGCGATTGATCGAAGATGTAGTTGTCGATTTCCGATTGATCCGAGACATTGATAAGATCATTACCATGGAAGGTAACGTGCGTGACGATGCTTCGTTTGAACTGTACGAGATCAGGAAAGAATTGCAGGAGGAATCCATCCGCTTGAGAAAAGAGACGGATCGTTTGCTGAAGGCGTTCATTAGAGAAGGATACACAGATGCAGAATTGTTGCCTACCATCCGCAACGGTAGAACAGTGTTGCCGGTATATGCCGAACACAAGCGTCAGATCAGGGGATTTATACACGATGAATCTGCGACCGGCCAGACAGCCTTTATAGAACCTGCCCAGATATTGGAATATAACAACAACATCAAGGATCTAGAACACAAAGAATCGAGAGAAGTGGTGCGTATCCTTACTGCACTGTCTGATCAAATGCGTGTACACTTGCCGGATTTGTTGCAGGCTTACGACTTTTTAGGGGACATTGATTTGATCAGAGCGAAGGCCAAATGGGCAATTGCTTGCCAGGCCATCAAGCCGGCAATTCTTGATCATCCGGTAATGGAATGGAAACAGGCTCGTCATCCTTTGTTGGAGCGGGCTTTGAAAGAACAGCAGAAGCCACTTGTTCCCATCGATTTTCTCTTGTCTGCTCAAGACAGGATTTTGATTTTATCGGGACCGAATGCCGGT
>DATHPB010000283.1:0-9357 GCA_035484295.1 Cytophagaceae bacterium | reverse complement strand
ATTGAAACCTTTGATGACACGAATGCCATTGAGTGTTTCTGTTAATCGGCCGGTTACTTCTGCATTGATAATGCTTCTGTTCTTGAAGATCGGCCTGATGTAACCGAAAGCTTTCATCGCAATAAATGCAAAGATAGAAACAGGTAACAACGTATACAAAGTCATTAACGGACTGATTCTAATCAATAGCACAAGAGAGATGATGGCGGTTAATGTTCCTCCGACCAATTGTACCAATCCTGTACCAATCAGGTTTCGTACACCTTCCACATCTGTCATGATGCGGGAAACTAAGGCACCTGACTTATTATTGTCAAAATAACTGATGGGTAACGATAATATTTTCTTTTGTACCTGAACGCGTAATTTGGAAATCAAGAACTGTGCCTCTACACTCAACAGTCTTGTCAGTAGAAAAGAAGTGACAGATTGTATGAGTATGGCCGAACCGACTACCAAAAGCAAAATGTTTAACAAGTGCCTGTCTTTGTTAGGAATTACGTCGTCCATCAGGTACTTACTGGCACCTGGTAATACAAGGCTTGCCAGACGACTGATGATGATGAGTACAAGTCCTACGGCAATTAATTTTCTTCTCGGCCAGATAATAGTCTTGAAAACTTGTCCGATGGTTACTTTGTGTTTTTTTGTTTGGGTACTCATAGTCGTTATGCAGGTAAGGAAGACCTGACCTTCTTATGCAAGGTCCATTTGATCATGTAATAAGTAGAAACAGAAGCAAAGAGATGCTTGATGGTATGTCCGCTGATGACGCTTAAGTAAAATATTTCTTCATCGAAATATTCGCAGCTTTTGGCTATGGCATAGCACAGAAATATAGGAATGATGTTCCTGGAAGGTAAATGTGTTTGATGAAACAACCATAGTATGAGTGGAATCAACAGCATGGGTAAAAACTGTACAATGGCATAGGCCCTCAAGTCACCATGTCCGTGTAGCTCCGTGTATTCCCAATAATATACGCTGGCTATGCCGATCAAGAGAAATAAAACAAGCAAGGTGTTTTGGTACCGGTTCGAGATGTAATCGCTAATGATAAAGGTAAAGAAAGACATAAAGATAATGGTCATCGGCACACGATCCCACAGCAAGGATTCATTTGAAGGATTCCAATGGTAGTAAGAGGAACCGAAAAAAGTAAGTGTGATTCCTATAGAAAGAAAAAAGGTGAGATAAGAAGCAGGTTTCATCTTTATGCTTCTGTAAATACCCCAGATACCTATAACCAAGAAGCCCATATTGCTGACTACGTTCCAGAAATTAGGAATGCTGAAGAATGCCATGCGGTCGGCAAATTGATGGTATTCGAGTTCTTGTGAAACAGGATTTAATGAAAAGACGTAGGAAATGACACCCAAAGCAACCGCTAACAGAATAGTTAGTTTGATAGTAAAAACAAAGTTGTCTTTGTTTCGTCCTGATTTTAATTCAGAAGAAAGATTGTTCTGGTTCATTTAATCGGGTAGAAAAATTGATTCTAACTAAAGACGTAAAGGACGTTAAAATATTTTAAGCTTTTACGTTCAATGGTTCTTTCACTCCACTTAATTCTCGTAGGAAAGATTTTGCGGCAGTAATGCCTGAAATCTTATCGACAATCAACAGCAATTTGTTGGGAGCTTCTTTCAGACGGCAACGTTTGGGATGACTTTGAACGAACGTTAATATTTTTCCAAACACATCCGATTTGAAGTATGCCTCGTTGTTGCCCGGTACAAACTGACAACGCATTCCTCCATTTTTAATCATTAGTTTCTCAAATCCTAGTTCTTCTGCCATCCAGCGCATACGCACGGTTTCTATAAGGTCCGTCACTTCGTGTGGAGCCGGACCGAAACGATCTACCATGCCAGTTAGAAATTCCGACAATGCTGTTTCGTCTTTGATGTTATCAAGTTGTGTATAGAGACTTAACCGTTCGGAAATGTTATTGACGTAGTAGTCCGGAATTAAAATGGAAAGATCTGTTTCAATCACGCAATCTTGCACCAGCTTGCGCAATTCATTGGCTTTTAAATCTTGTTCAAACAAGGCTGCGAACTCTGTTTCTTTCAGCTCCATGATGGTTTCGTCCAGGAGCTTATGATACATCTCAAAACCAATGTCTGTAATAAAGCCGCTTTGTTCGGCACCCAATAAATTCCCCGCACCGCGAATATCCATGTCACGCATGGCTACTTTGAATCCGTCACCCAGATCGGAAAATTCCTCCAATGCACCGAGTCGCTTTCTGGAATCCCCGGATAAAGTAGTTGGTGGAGGTGTAATCAAATAACAGTAGGCCTTTTTATTAGAGCGTCCCACACGACCTCTCATCTGATGCAAGTCAGATAAGCCAAACATGTGCGCATGATTGATGATGATGGTGTTGGCATTCGGAATATCCAAACCTGATTCGATGATGTTCGTGGAAACCAGAATATCAAATTCTCCTTCTACAAATTGCAGCATCACTTTTTCCAGCTTGTCACCTTCCATCTGTCCGTGCGCAATACCGATCTTCGCATCAGGAATAAGTCGCAGTAAATTATTGGCAATGCCGTCGATGTCTTTGATGCGGTTGTGCACAAAGAAAACCTGTCCTCCCCGTTTTAACTCTCTGATAACGGCATCACGAATCACTTCTTCATCGTAAGCGTGGATTTCGGTCGTTACAGGTTGCCTGTTGGCCGGCGGTGTAGCGATGATGGATAAATCGCGCGCACCCATGAGTGAGAACTGCAACGTTCTTGGTATGGGTGTCGCTGTCAGGGTAAGAGTATCCACATTGACCTTGAATTCCTTAAGCTTGTCTTTTACCGTGACACCAAACTTTTGCTCTTCATCGATAATGAGTAAACCAAGGTCCTTGAACTGTACGTCTTTCCCAATGATGCGGTGTGTGCCTATGAGGATGTTTGTCTTGCCTTCCTTTACACGCTGCATGGTTTCTTTGATTTGTGCGGTGCTTTTGAAACGGTTTACGTATTCAATGAGGCAAGGGAAATTGGACAAACGTTCATGAAACGTTTTATAATGCTGCATGGCCAAAATAGTGGTCGGTACCAACACCGCGACCTGCTTGCCGTCACACACCGCTTTGAAGGCAGCACGTACCGCAACTTCTGTTTTTCCGAATCCCACATCTCCGCAGACCAGTCGATCCATTGGATGTGGTTTTTCCATATCCGCTTTTACGTCTGCAGTGGCCTTGGCTTGATCAGGAGTATCTTCGTAGATGAACGAGGATTCCAGTTCTGCTTGCAAAAAGGAATCCGGTGAATATTGAAAACCGGGTGCACCTTTACGCTTGGCGTATAGTTTGATCAAGTCTTTGGCAATGTCAAGCACCTGTTTCTTTACCCTTGACTTTTTTGCCTCCCATTCTCCGGTGCCGAGTTTACTCATCTGCGGGGGGCCACCTTCTTTTCCGCTGTAACGGGAAATTTTGTGCAAAGAATGAATGCTGATTTGCAAGATGTCATCGTCCTTAAAAACCAGACGGATCAATTCCTGTGAATAGCCGTCTTTCTCCGTTTTTGCCAAACCTGCAAAACGTCCGATTCCGTAATCCACGTGCGTGATGTAATCTCCGGATTGCAGATTCTTCAGTTCTTTTAGCGTGATGGATTTGGACTTGGAATGTTTTTCTTTTGTTTTATAACGCAGGAAACGCTCGAACAATTGATGTTCTGTGTAGATCAGAAGTTTGTGTTCTTCGTCATAAAATCCTTCTTTCAAGGTGAAGGGAGTATGATTGAATTTTAAATAAGGATCGAGTTCCTCGAATATGGTGGTTAGTCGCTCAACCTGTTTCAATGATTCAGAGGCGATGCAAAGCGTATAACCCTGGTGCGCTTTTTCAGAAAGATCTTCGCTCAACAGTTTAAAATCTTTGTTGAACGAAGGTTGAATTTTTGTTTTAAACGTATATTCTGTTGACTCTTTGAACAAAGGATATTTTCCTGTTTGTATAATTTTGTGCGGCTTTAGCAAAGACAGCAATTCCTGATGACCGATGTACAGTACTGCTGGATCCGTGACCAGTGTGGATCCGCCGGAGTCTTTGAATAGTTTGTCGTAAAAAGCTTTCGATTTTTCAAATCCGTTTTCGATCATCCCTTTCACCAGCTCTCCATCTTTGATCCAGTAATTGGTATTGTCGGGAAGATATTCTATGATACTTTCTCGGCGTTCTTGCAACAACTTGGTTTGTATGTTGGGAATGATGGTAATGAAATCGTGTGTTTCTACTGAGAGTTGTGTATCGGGATTGAAGGAACGAATGCTTTCGATTTCATTGCCAAACAACTCTACCCGGTAAGGATAATCGTTTGAATAAGAAAACACGTCAATGATTCCTCCTCTTACCGCGTATTGTCCGGCTTCAAAGACAAAGTCTGTTTTTTCAAAATCATAAGAAGATAAAAATTCTTCCATGAAGGCAAGATCCAGTGCCTCACCCTTTACAGCTTTGAAGGTGTTGTTAACCAGCGAAATTTTGTTGATCACTTTTTCTCCTAAAGCTTCTGGATACGTAACGATGCAGCAGTTGGCATTGGTACTGTTGCATTTTGTAAGCACTTCTGCGCGCAACAATATATTAGCGTTATCGATTTCTTCGTGTTGGTATGCTTTTTTATAAGAAGCAGGAAACATCAAAATTTCTTTGTCTGGTAATAAAGTTTGCAGATCGTTTTGAAAAAAATGCGCTTCGTCTTTTTCAGGAAGAATGAAGAAAGAGATGTTTTGATCCGTCGATAGTACTGCGGCAACGATAGCCTGTGCACTTCCTGTCAGTCCGGTGACTTTTAATTTACAGTCTGCCGCAGTTTCCAATTTGCTTTTGATGTCTTTGCAAAAGGAATCATTTTGATAAATGGATAAAATGTCTTTGAGTCTCACGCCCTGCAAAAATAATAAAATCGACGCTTAGTTGTTCATCTATGTAATCTTTTACCAGAAAGAAACGCTTACTCCTTGTCCATTTCTATAAGTAGCTTTCCAGCTTCTGGACCGAATGGCCAGTGTGGAACTTCTGTTGAAGGGAAGAGGATTATCTTCGGCCGGATGTTGAATGTTGAGAAAAAGTGTTTTCCTGTCTTTGCTCAAACAGACACCTGTAGGCTCAGAGCCTGGCGCTGCAATGAGAAATCGGTAAAGGCTGTCAACAGTTGGTTTTTGTATGCTGGCATCTAACCACCAGATTTCGTTGCTGATTGGTGTTCCTTCAATCTGGTCTTCACAGATGATAAGCCATGTTTTTCCGTTACTATTGAAGCAAGTCAGGGCATCCGGATTGGAAAAATATTTCGTCGTGTCTGTTGTCGCCCTTCCGCCTGCCAATCGTACAGTCACTTGTTCCGTTTTAAAATCGAAAGCCAACAGCGAGCCATTGGGATACTGCAAGGTGTCGTTATGAATAAAAGCTTGCAAGTGTTGGGCAAACTGCTCTTTGGGTAGGTCTTGTTTTTTAAGACTTAGTGGAGAACTGCCTGTTTCTGTGAGAAATAATTTGTCTTCTGTTGCCGTTATCCATTCCAGTCGTGCGAAAGCAGTGGCACCTTTACGAAGGGCAATGTCGCGTATGATCACTAAGGAATCCAGATTGTTTGGTAAGGCGATCCAGTGATTGCTGTTGTTACGTTGGTTGTAGGCGAAGAGTGTTCCTTTGTCAAAGGAATAGGGATTGTCGGCTACAAATTTGAAAAACACACCGGGAGCGTTGTCGTCCGACATGTACAGTGACTTTCCGTCTTTGCTTAACCAGGCCGATTCATGAGAGAAGCGTCCGAGGGTATACAGTTTTTTAGTGGCAACATGAGAAGAAGGATCTATTTCCACCATCCAACCTATGTTTTCATTCCGCTTCAACCCATTGATAGACGTGGTATCTCGAGTGCCCTTTCCTTTTTTATAAAGTTTAATATTGCTTTCCGGAGGATATTCTTCTGCTGATAAAATACGTTTTGTTTTGGGAATGTATAGACCGCCGCAATTGTCGTAGGTGCCACCGACGGGTTTAAAATCTACCGCATTAAATTTACCTGTTCGTTTCCATTGGTAGTCTTTTTTCTCTATGGAGAAAATGGTCCCACCACCTCCATCGCCCAATGTATTGCTGCTGTCGTTGCATTCGTGAGAGACGAAGAGCGAAGCGTGTTTGGCCGACTTACCTGGAATAAAAGCGATGTAATCGTGATTGCTTTTGGCAGGACTTGCTTTCCCATCTTTGGTGAATACCGTGTCACCTTGTTGAAATAAAATGTAGTATTCAAATTCTTCAGAGAGTACAATACCTTTGTGTGTATTGCTGTAAGGTGCTTCTTTAAAGGGTACCTGAGACAAAGGAAAGATGTTTACCTGTGCGCAGAGGGAATGTGCCAAGACAAGGTAGAAGAAAAAAGCAAGAGCGAAATTTTTCATAGCATGATTTCCAGTAAAAACAATTCTGATGTTCCATTGTCAGGATCGGCCACTGCCAGGGTTGCCAGCGTACCGTCTTTATCCTGCTCGTAAATGCAAATAGATTCCCACTTAGAAATTAATGGATTATTGTCCTTGCCCAAGACGAGTGTCATGTTTTCAACGCGTATTTTTTTAGGAGCATTTTTTTCGCGTCCTCTTTCTGGTAATGCGTTTAATGAAAATGTACCAATCGCTGAACCCAGGATTTCTCCATCGTCGTAGGCATTGTCTGTGGCTTCACAGGAAGCGGTGATGTAAACAGTATCGTTGAAATAACAAGCACCGGAACAAGAAAATTCTAGTCCATTTAGCTTGGGAATGTCTAGCAAGAATATCTCCGGAAAAGGCGTACTTTCAGTATGCCCTTGTAAAAATTCTATCATCTCTGGCAAAGGATAACGAATGAGTTGTTGGCCTGCGCGATTGACAAAATAGAAATGGTCGTCTGCTATGAAAGAAGCTTCGATGTTGAGCTCCGGACTTTCGAAATCTGGATGACTGGTAATGAGCTGATACAAGGCATTCAAATCTTTTTCCCAGACGATATGTTTTTTATTGTAAGAGGTGGGAAGCTTGATCAAGTAGCCTTTACCTCTTTGTGGAAGCTTGGAGCCGGAACCCGCCACGAACAGGTGAGTGTAGCCGTTGATGTTGAAAGACACCATGCTTTCGAAATCTGTTTTCAGGGGTTTCGGAATTCTTCCGTCTTTTTTTTCCGGTGCGTGAAAAAGTTCCACCTGATGAATGACTTTTAATTCATGATTCAGTCCGTATAGGTATTCGCTGTCGTCGCCGATGATGTATATGATGCCGTCGACAAGCTCAACACCTGAACCAGAGGGAATGGACGGAAGATGTTCGTGTTTAAGGATATTTAATTTCATTAGGGAGGGGTAGTTGTCTCGTATCTATTTTTTCTTTCCCATAAGCAAATTAAAATTCTTTCTTCCTTCATCCAGAAAATCTATAAACTCCGGAATATCTTCGTTGAAAGCTACGGGGTTAGCTAATATGGTTTCGGTAAAGGGGTCGAGTAATATGTAGTAAGGCTGAGCGTTGTTGTTGAAGCGTGTCACTTGCAGGTCTGCATTGATGGCACCGATGTTTTTCTTTTGCTTGCCATCGAAAGCAGAAATGATCCATTGATCTTCCGGTAATTTCATGTGATCGTCTACATACAAAGCAACGACTACATAATTTTTTTCCAGACGCATCAACACTTGTGGATCAGACCAGACGTTGGCTTCCATCTTGCGGCAGTTCACACAGCCGTGACCGGTAAAGTCTATGAATAGCGGAAGACTCTTTGCTTTCGCACAGGCAATGGCTTCCTTGTAATCAAAATATCCCTTTAGTCCGTGTGGCAATTTGAATTGATCGCTGTACTTCGGTGTTGCATCGCACAGGTTATGATCTACCGTGCGTTCCGCACCAGTCATGACGGTTGTGTTGCTCAGTGTTAAGTTAAAATCTTGTGTAGTCATTGGGGGAAGATATCCTGAAATGGATTTCAATGGGGCGCCCCATAGACCGGGTATGAGGTATACCGTAAAAGCGAAAACAGTTCCTGCCATGATCAATCTCATAACACTTATTTTTTCTACTGGACTGTCGTGCGACAAACGGATTTTTCCCAAAAGATAAACACCGAGTAAAGCGAAGATTACGATCCAGATGCACAGGTAGACTTCTCTGTCCAATATACCCCAATGTTCTACCTGATCAGCAACGCTTAGGAACTTAATGGCCAATGCCAGTTCAATAAAACCCAAAGTTACTTTCACCACATTGAGCCATCCACCGGACTTTGGCAGGGATTGCAACCATTCCGGAAATAAAGCGAACAAAGTAAAAGGTATGGCAAAGGCAGATGAATAGGCCAGCATGCCGAGCACAGGTTTGATCAATTCCCCGCCTGCCGCTTCTACTAAAATCGTTCCGACAATGGGTCCTGTACAAGAGAATGAAACCAATACAATGGTAAAAGCCATGAAAAATACACCGTAGTAGCCGCCTTTGTCCGCCTGACGGTCCACTTTGTTGACAAAAGAGGAAGGTAGCGTAATTTCGTACATGCCCAGGAAAGAAAGGGCGAAGATGATGAAGATGATGGTGAAGAGTAAATTCGGAACCCAGTGCGTGCTCAGGAAGTTCGCAAAGGCAGGACCGTTGATGCGTGCAGCAATGACACCGATGAGTGTATAGATCAATACGATGGATACTCCATACACAAGGGCTTTCGCAATAGCATGATGTTTTTTCTCACTGGTGTTGGTGAAAAAGGTCACCGTCATCGGAACCATAGGAAATACACAGGGTGTAAGCAAAGAAGCTATACCTGCTAGGAAAGCGACAAAGATAAAATAGACAAGGCTCTTGTTTTTACTTGTACCGTCTCCTCTTTCTTTCAAGACTAATTTTGGAGTGTCCGTTTTTTGAATAGGCTTTGCAATATCCGCTGTGTGGTTTGAAATAGCAGAATCTACGGGGAGGTTGGAGAAGTTGGTATAGTCATGCTTCTTTATTTTATCAGGTATAGTTTCCAGGGAAGAAGAGCTGTTGATTTTGCTTACTGCAAAATTCTTGAATTCAAATTCTCCTTCACCCCCTATGCATTTGCCATCTACTTCTGTACAGACTTGGTAAGTGTAAGAGCCTTTGATGACCGCACTTTCATCAAGAACTTTAACCGTTTGTTTGAAGAGCGCTTTGTGCTTAAAATAAGTGTACTCACCTCCCCAGACGTCATCGTATTTTTTCTTTGCACCAATGGCTTTCAGTTTCCCGATTAACTTATAACCGCTGTTGGGTTCGAACGTAAAAGTGGTCAGCAGAGGTCCGAGATTAGGATCAAAGTCTGAAGAGTACAAATACCATTTGTCGTCTATG
>DATHPB010000282.1:0-6365 GCA_035484295.1 Cytophagaceae bacterium | reverse complement strand
TTTTGAAACGGCAGACCAGTTCAAGCAGGTGCTGAACCGTCCGATCAAAAAAGTACCTTCTCTGAGAGACATCACCATTGCCAATATATTTTTCGAAAACTCCACCCGTACCCGTCTGTCTTTTGAACTGGCAGAAAAAAGGTTGTCTGCCGATGTGGTCAATTTCTCTTCTTCTTCCAGTTCGGTAAAAAAAGGAGAGACCTTGCTGGATACGGTCAACAACATCTTGGCCATGAAAGTGGACATGGTGGTTTTGCGCCATGCCAGCGTGGGAGCCGCACATTTCCTGGCGCGCAATGTGGACGCCAAGATCATCAATGCCGGAGATGGAACCCATGAACATCCGACACAGGCCTTACTCGATACCTTTTCCATTCGTGAAAAACTAGGGGCTGTAGCTGGTAAGAAGGTCTGTATTTTCGGAGACATCCTTCACTCCAGGGTGGCATTATCTAATATTTTCGCCTTACAAAAGTTAGGAGCGGAGGTTATGGTTTGTGGGCCGAACACATTGATTCCAAAGTACCTGGGTGAACTGGGTGTAAAAATAGAATTTGATCTGAAGAAAGCCCTGCAATGGTGCGATGTGGCCAATGTTCTTCGCATTCAGCTGGAAAGACAAACCATTAAATATTTCCCTTCCCTTAGAGAATACTCGTTGTATTATGGAATCAATAAAGAATTATTGGATTCTTTAAACAAAGAGATTGTGATCATGCATCCTGGACCGATCAACAGAGGAGTTGAGTTGAGCAGTGATGTCGCGGATTCGCATCATTCCATTATTCTGGATCAGGTGGAAAACGGAGTGGCGGTGCGTATGGCCGTGCTTTATTTATTGGCGGGGAAACAAGGCCAATAGGAAGAATTAAGCTTAAAAATTTATTTTTTAGGCACATATTTAATATAATTGTTAAGGATGCTCGTATATGAGAAATAGAATGAAACACATCATGCTCTTGTTTGTGACGTTGGTTTTTATAATGGCTTCCTGTGCAAGCATCAGGGAGAAAAAAGCGGAACATAGTCAACCTTTTAGTCCGCATAAAAACAAAAAACCACATCATGGTCATCCATAGTGCGTTTATTCTTATTAATTATCTATCACCGTTAAACTAATCGTCATATGAAATCATTGGTACTCCTATCGTTCGCTGTGTTGATCTTCGCTGCATCTTGCACTGCTCCTTCTGGTCACAGAAACCAATCCTGGCATCCGACTACTCCTAAAAAAGCCAAGCAAGGTCATAACAGGTAAAAAACAATTGAATAACAATTATGCCCCTCAAGGGGCATAATTGTTTAGAGGTGTTGAGAACGAAAAGCAACATGCAAAAATTAATCATTGCGATAGACGGCTATTCTGCCTGTGGAAAAAGTACCACAGCAAAACTGCTTGCCTCAAAACTAGGATACCTGTACATAGACACCGGTGCCATGTACAGAGCGGCCACACTTTATTTTTTAGAGCACTACATCAATTTGACTAATCCTAAAGCGGTGACAGAGGCATTGGAAAAAATACAAGTCACGTTTCTTTTTAACGAAAAGAAAAAGGTCTCTGACACATACTTGAACGGATTGAACGTGGAAGATGAAATCCGTTCCATGAAAATCTCCAATAAAGTGAGTGAAGTCAGTGCATTGCCAGCGGTGAGAAAACACATGGTAGCCTTGCAACGAAAGATGGGAAAGAAGAAGGGCGTGGTCATGGATGGAAGAGACATTGGAACAGCGGTATTCCCGGATGCGGAATTAAAAATATTCATGACAGCGGACATCAACATCAGGGCATACCGTCGTCAGGAAGAATTGTTGCAGCGTAAGCAAGTCGTGGACCTGGATGACATCATAGAAAACATTACCAAAAGAGATTTCCTCGATACGACAAGAGAAGAAGGCCCGTTGGTAAAGGCTGCAGATGCGGTCATCATAGACACCTCTTACGTGACCATCGAAGAACAAGTAGATGCCATCATGAACATGACCGTCAGCAAAATGATAGAAATTACGTTTCCGATAGAGAACGTATAGTGGCATTTTGTTGTTTGATGGTGTAATCAATAAATAGCTTGGCATAAAAATAAAAGGTAGATAAGTTTCTGCTTCTTCCCCTTTCTCCCTCATGCATTATGGGAAAGTCATTGAAAACAAGTATTGATAAAAACTCAGGTTATTGCTTTGGCGTTGAGTTTGCCATACAAATGGCCGAAGATGAAATGGCTACAGGAGAACCTCTGTATTGCCTTGGAGACATCGTGCACAACGCGATGGAGGTGGAACGCTTGTCAAAAAAAGGATTGAAGGTAATTGACAGAACGCAATTGGAGGAATTGTCGAACTGCAAAGTACTCATCCGTGCGCACGGCGAACCTCCCGAAACGTACGCACTCGCCTTGAAGAACAACATTGAACTGGTGGATGCGTCTTGTCCTGTAGTGCTGAAATTGCAAAACAGGGTGAAGAATAGTTTTGATGATGTCGAATCCAAAGGCGGACAGATCATCATCTACGGGCAACAAGGTCATGCAGAAGTAATCGGTCTTACAGGTCAAACCAACGAGAAGGCGATTGTGGTGACGACAGAAGAAGACCTGGACCGCATTGATTTTTCCAAACCGATTTCCTTTTACAGCCAGACGACCAAAAGCACGAAAGGCTTTTATAAAATGAAAAGCCTGATGGAAGAACGCATCAACGCACAACGAGGAGATGTTAAATCATTCGATGCCAACGACAGCATTTGCCGTCAGGTGTCGAACAGGGAACCTCAGTTGCAAAAATTTGCCAAAGAAAACGACGTCATTGTTTTCGTCAGCGGAAAGAAAAGTTCCAACGGCAAAGCCTTGTACGGCGTATGCAAATCGGAAAACGACAGGAGTTATTTTATAGAAAACGAAAGCGAAGTGGACAGCAGCTGGTTTAAAACCGACGATCGCGTAGGCATATGCGGCGCGACTTCTACTCCGATGTGGCTGATGAAACAAGTGGAAGAACACCTTAAATCATTATAAGAATGAAAAATAAAGTGTGGCGGAAAGTATTGCGTTATTTTGTTCAAGGACTCATTGTCATTGCACCATTTGCCATTACGCTTTATATCATTGTAGCACTCTTTCAATGGCTGGATAACGTAGTGCCAAGATTATTGCAGATTACATTGTATCCCGGCGTAGGCGTTGTGATTGTGGTGTCGTTTATTCTGACATTGGGCTATATCGCCTCTAACTTTCTTACGCAATCGTTGATTACTATTTTTGAAAGTTCCATCAAGCGCATTCCATTGGTTAATCTTTTGTATTCTTCAACTAAAGATGTCATGGATGCTTTTGTGGGAGAGAAAAGAAAATTTGATCATCCCGTATTGGTAAAGGTAAACGATCCGCTTGATATGTATCGCATCGGTTTCATTACACGTGACGATCTGAATGACTTGGGATTAAGCGGACATACGGCGGTATATTTCCCTCACTCCTATAATATATCGGGCAATCTGTTGATGGTGCCTACCGGGAGTATCAAGCACCTGAATATATCCAGCGCAGAAGCCATGAAATTCGTGGTATCAGGCGGGGTTGCCGGATTACATGAATAAGAAGTATTGAATTAGCGGCAATAAAAAAGCTCAAGTGTTAAACTTGAGCTTTTTTATTGATTATGCCTGGAGTTTATTAAGGAACGATTGGCGAGCTGGTCATGTCCAGTTTATCCATTTTGAATTTAGATACTTCTTTTCCTGTATCGTCAAAGCGGCACATGTAAAGCAATCTGCCTTTCAAGACTTCGATTTCGTAAAGTTTCTTACCGCTGTAATCGTTTTTAGCCCAGCGAGTCATGACATAAGACAATTTATATCCTTTGTCAAGATACTTCTTGTTCATAGCATCCATGATCACTGCTGGTACTTCTGCTTTGGTAATTTCTTCTCTTTGATAAATGATTTCTGCATCTTTCTTGAATAAAACAGAAATGCATTTGTCATGGTAGACGAAATCTGCTTGATATTCTTCTCCTTCTTTTCTCCAGTCAATTTGGTCTGCCTGAGGGTACATGGAGTTTAGTTTTGTCATAATTGCTTCGGGTACCTTTACCTCATTTGCTTGAGCCATGAATGACAACGTGCAAAACAGCATAAGGAAACAAATTTTTAAGCTTCTCATAAATAAATAAAGTTTAGGTTATTACTGGTGGTAACTTAACAAACTTTATTCCATTTTTTTTTACCGGGATAAAAAATTTACTAAAAGATAATATTTCAAGCGAAATGGATTCCTATGTACTTTTTATACTTACACCGTGTAAGGCATACGAGGAGTAAGAAGATGTTGCTGTGAGAAGAAAAGAAAAAGATGATCAAGGCAATGGAACGACAAGAGCAGGTGCTCCTCAAAAATAGTCAGCTATACTATTGCCTTTATTTTATACGGAACACTAGCATTTAGAACCGGAAGATTTTGCATTGTTCCCTTTTTCAATGGGACAGTTTTTAGAGTTAACAATTATACAATCAGAACACGCTTTTAGATAATCTACAGATAATCCTGAGGTAACAATTCGATAACAGTAAACATTGATGTTTGCACCGTTATATGTAATCCAGAAAAAAATCAGAATTAGATATAGGCCTCTGTTTGTTATGATATAACCGATACTGTTAAACCTCAATTGATTACATAAAACCTAATAATTTTAACCTACATCCATCAAAATGAAAAATCTATCTACCGTAACAAAATTCATTTTTGCAATAACCTTGTTTATGGTTTTCTCCATAAATCAAGCTTTTGCTCAGCCTAACCACAGGAATTACAATGTAAAAAACTCGCAATGGAACGAGATCAACATCCAGGGTAAAATTTCCAAAAAATTCAATTACCAATTGGACATTCAGTACAGAAGACAGTCTGACCAAATGGGTAACAAAGCAAATGCTAACGATTTGACTGACATCTGGAAAAACGCTTACCAAACTGTATTCAGACCATGGGTACACTTTTTCCCTACAGAAGACAGAAAGTTAAGATTGTCTATCAGTCCGCTTGGCTGGTGGTCTACAACAGGTAACGCAGCTGATGGTTACAACGGTGCTGTTACTGACGTTTCTACTTCTGATCATGCCAATACTACTACTGCACCTGATGGTAACCTGATGTATGGTGAGATGAGATCTTCTTACCAAGCAACTACTTACGATCAATTAGGTCGCTTCAGAATGCAATACAGAGCGCGTTACGAATTGCGTTGGATTGCAAACGGTCAACCTTCTTCAGCTGTAGGAAACAGTGGTTTGGATATTTTCCACTATAATTTCGCTCACAGTCAATTCAAAACACGTTTGAGATTCATGGTAAGAACTGATATCGCCTTGAAAGGTAAAACCATTGATGAAAATGAATTGTACCTTGCCGCTTCAGACGAATTGTTCATCGGATTTTCTCCTCAAACAGCAGAAGGTTCTTTGGTAGACCAAAACAGAGCTTACTTCGGAGTAGGTTACAAACTGAAAAAAGATACTAGGATTGAAATTGGTTACCTAAACCAAATGAACCCTAAAGAACCATCTTCTATTGCAGCTCCTACACACGTTTCCAACGTAGATTTCAACAACGTTATTCAAGTGTTGGTGATGTTCGATAACTTCAACCGTTTCTTCGAGAGAAAAGAGAAAACACCTCCTGTACAATAGTATTTGCACAACAGCATTTTTTAAATTGACATTGTAAAAACAATGTTAACAGAAGGCTCCCTGAAAGGGAGCTTTCTGTTTTTATAAAAAATCATAGATACGTCTTAAATGACTTTATCCACAGGGTGTTTGTCGTTATTTTGTTATTGCTGACTCTTTATATAATGTTAACAAACATGTCTTATTGGAAACATCTTCGTAACATTGGGATAAAGTGGAAGTAACCTGGTTCCTTTACTTTTGACGTACAAACATGAATTGTTTTTCACCTCGCAGTCTAAAAGCGAATTTCAATCGTCATTATATTCAGGTAGCATTTCATCTTAAACTTTATACTTAACCTTATTAGTTGATTTATGAAAAAATTACTCGCCTTGGCATTGGTACCTTTTTTTTGGCAATGCGGCTCGAAGTCACATGAAACGACTGCTACCTCAGACAGTACTGTAGTTAGCGAAACGGTGATCAAAATCGATGGATCAAGTACCGTGTATCCGATCACGGAATCTGTAACGGAAGAATTTAACGCCAAGTCACCGCAATTTAAAGTGACTATAGGTATCTCTGGAACCGGCGGTGGTTTCAAACGATTCATGAGAAGTGAAATCGACATAGCGGACGCTTCAAGAGCAATCAAAGCCAGTGAAGACAGTTCATGTACAGCAGCAGGTATCCAATA
>DATHPB010000281.1:0-3595 GCA_035484295.1 Cytophagaceae bacterium | reverse complement strand
GAAAATCACCGCTTACTACATCTCTTGGCTTGTACATGATGAACGATTCCGGAAATGCGTGCTGTAGCAACGCATTATCTGGGATAATGGCGTTTTGAATACGCTTGGAATAGTTAATGCTTTCGTTGATACTCTTGTTTTTTTCTTTGATCTCTACTTCGATCAACTTCGCTTCAGTAATATCGTGTGAGATCACTAATATCGATTCAAGTATTTCATCATTGAATTCCGGAATGGCATTGATCTGCATCACACGTTTTCCAATGGAAGAAACACAGGTAGATTCCTTTGATATTTTTTCTGCCGATGTCAATACTTCTGTCCAGGCATTTTTCCAATTGCTGACAAAGTCACTACCAATGACCGTTTCATCCAAATGTTGATTGATGAAGTCAGCAGCCAAATGTCCCGTGTAAGTCTCAATGACCGGATTGACGTAAGTGATTCTCCCTTCCGCACTGATCCTTGTGATCAAGTCAGGACTGTTTTCAGACAAGGCCTGCATGTTGCGACGCATTCTCTCTTCCACTTCGGCTTTTCTCTTGACCGTGATATCGCGACAGTTGAATACCATTCCGGCTACAGAAGATTCCGACAACATGTTACGGCCAATGGCTTCCAACCAGATCCATTCACCGTTTCTCTGTTTGTATCGGAATTGAAGATTAGCAACCAGCTTTGAATCCTGAACAATAGCGCTGAATGCATTTTCAAATTCATCTGTATCGTCTTCGTGAATGTTGATTAATCCGTGTGCACCAATGAGATCAGACGCATTATAACCTAAAATGCTTTCTAATGAAGGGCTGACATATTTGATGACAAACGATTCATCGAAAATGGTAATCACCTCAGACGCATTTTCCAGCAACGATTGCATTTTGGTTTGCGCACGCTTCACTTGTTCTATCTGATCTTCAAGCTGTACATTGCTTCTCTGCAATTCCTCCTGCGTAGCCTGCATCTCCTCTGCATTCTGTCTCAATTCCTCCTGTTGGATCTGAAGCTCAGAACTCATTCTTTTGGATTCTTCCAAATGTCTTTGCGTATTCTCGCTAACCTGAATGTTAAAGATGGTTCGGGCAATGATGGGTCCGGCTTCATCAATCAGTTTTATTTCATTAGGAGTGAATAAATTCAATCCGGCAAACTCCAGTACTCCAAACACTTTTTCATCCGTAATCAACGGACAGATAAAGATGCAGGAAGGCTTTACATCTCCTAAAATACCAGTTGTGATGGAGAAATAATTATCCGGTACTTCTGTACGAAGTATGGTAGCTTGCTCTATCGCTGACTGACCGACCAATCCTTCTCCAAACTTAAACACCTTGTCTAAATATTTTTTCCTGTTGTAAGCATACGCCGATTTCAGCTCAATGATATTCCTTCCAGACTCATCAACACTTGCCACATAAAATGCACCTTGTACTGCATTGATTTTCGACACTAAAAACTTCACGATATACTCACCCAATAAATCGAGTGATTGCGTTTCTCTCAAAATCTCACCTATGTCTGCTATACCGTTAATGACCCATGTTCTTTCTTTCTCGCGGGTATCTGCTTCCCGCAAAGACTTAGTCATACCCAATAAGGAGTTTCTCAATAAATCGTCCTCGCTCAAAGGACGAAAGACTTGATTAAAATCACCTTTCCCAACTTCCTGAGAATATTTAGCTGTTTGCTTCAAGCTGTCTGCAATAGAATTGATACGCTCACCAATATCTCCTATTTCGTCATTGCTGTCGATAGTCAATTTTTCCGGCAGCATACCTTCTTCTAGGTATTTAAGACTTTCATTGATGACAACGATATTGTTGACAAGAGGAGAACAAGCCAACACTACAAACACTACAGCAACAAATACCAATAAAACGCCAATGAGAATAGTCTGCGGAGACATATTGGAAAACAGATGCAGCAGGTCCATTTCTTTAGAAGCCGTACTTAATGAATCTTGTAACGTAACATGCACGAGAAACAAGAGAGCAATTGAAAGTATTGACAGTAATGCGATGGAAAGAAAGAGTATTTTATTTCTAAGTTTGATTCTCATAATGCGATGATTCAGTATAGATCCGAATGAATATTATTATAGCAAGCTTGCAATCTTAGACATGTTGTCGTGTATGAATTTCTGCATACCTTTATCTTGTTTGTTGAAAAAGCATAACTCTATAGCACCAGCAATTTCTTCGCCTTCCTTCAATGGAATAATGACCACAGAAGCATTAGATGTACTGCCTAATCCTGAAAAGACCTTGAAGTTCGCTCTCGGAATATCATTCAAGACCACTTTGCGGTCTTCCTTTACAGCTAGGCTTACCAATCCATCGGTGGTTTCAAACTCGTAAGAATTTTCTTCTTCGTTAGGGACAAATGCATAGCTGGCGTATAAAGCGAGTCTTGGTTTTTCATCCTGATCCAAATATTTATACAGCGCACCTTGAGAAGCATTCAATCCATTGCATATCACACGCAAAATTTTGTCAGCCTTTATTTTATTGATTTCGTTCGATTGACATACCTTGTCCATTTTCTGAACAATAGAAGAATAATCAATCGTACCGTTTTCTTCTGTCGCGGTATCCGATACCTCTCCATGTTCCCCGGTAGTCAACTGTTGCTTCCCCACTGTCTTCTTTACTTGTATGTATCCGGACAATGTGGCCATCAAACCAAACATGTAGCTGAAACTCACAACCACTTGCAGTTGATTACCAAGACTTCTGTGCAGTGTCCCTTTATTATCGGTCCAACAAATGACAGTAAGTGCTATCCCGAGCAAAAATCCCGCAATGCCCGCGAGATGAAGAATGTTTTTATACTTGATTAACATATCGTCCTACTTTATTTATCCCAATCAATTTGATATACAATTGTACGCAATGATCCACTGTAACAGTTAGCAAAAATGAGCAAGTGGTATGGCTGGTTTATTAAGTGAACACTATAAAGAGAAACAGAAAGCTGATAATGAATCTTCTCTTCCTTTTTCTTTACTTACCGGATTGGTATTTGTGCAATTGCTTAAAAAAAGAGATCAATTCTTCTATGCGCAGTATGTGATCAACGGACGTCACACTCAACGCGGCTTTGGGCATAGTATCTACTAAACATTCCAGCGGATTCTGAACGATAGTCATTCCTCCGTGATCAGCAACAGCTTTCATACCTAACGCACCATCTTTGTTGGCACCGGTCAATAAGATACCGATCATTTTTTCTTTAAAGACATAGGCAGCGGTCTCAAAGGTAATGTCAATAGCCGGCCTTGAGTTGTTAATCATCTCCTCAGTTGACAGGGAAAAAGTATTGCCCAATTCTATACTTAAGTGATAGTTCGATGGAGCCAGGTATACCTTCCCTTTTTTGATGGGATCTTTATCTTCCGGTTCTTCTATAGCTTTGATGCTCTTCAAGGAAAGTGCTTCAACAAATCCACTACGTATGTGTTTCAACCGATGCGAGGCAATGATAATGGGTAATTGAAAATCCGCAGGAATTGTGCTCAACAGCTTCACAAGTACCTGAAAACTTCCTGCCGAACCGCCTATAACGACTGCTTTATAACGGTGTTTAAAATCAAAAT
>DATHPB010000280.1:0-5999 GCA_035484295.1 Cytophagaceae bacterium | reverse complement strand
CACGACAAAAATTTTATTGGGAACGGTTATCGCTCACTCTTCCTGTCTGATTTCTCCGCTCCCTATACCTTCCTGAAATTGACGACCAACATCTGGAAAATCAAATATACTAATCTTTTTGCCGAGCTGAATGCAGGTTATGTAAATGGCCAACGCTTCAACAGCAAGATTCTTACTTTGCATCACCTCAGCATGAACATTCTTCCAAATTTAAACATCGGACTTTTTGAATCGATCATGTACGGGCCGAAAGATTCCACTTCTACTAATACCAGGCTACAAATAGACTACATGAATCCCATTATCTTCCTGCGTTATTCAGAACAATACCAAGGAGCAACCAGCAGGAACAATGCCTTTATTGGTATGGACCTGAAGTGGAATTTCTTGAAACATTTTTCCCTGTACGGACAATTATTATTGGATGAATTCGTCTTAGACGAAGTAAAGGGTAGAACCGGCTGGTGGGCCAATAAACAAGCCTTTCAAACAGGACTCAAATACATCAATGCCTTTGGGATTAAAAACTTTGATTTGCAATCGGAAGTCAACTATGTACGCCCCTATACCTATAGCCATGCCAGCAATTATACTAACTATACCAACTTTAACCAGGCGTTGGCACATCCTATGGGCGCCAACTTTGTAGAGTGGATCGGAATAGCTCGCCTTCAACCTGTCAAGAAATTATTCCTGACAGGAAAATTATTTTATATCAAAACAGGAGAAGACAGTTCCACTGCACTTACTGCCATAAATCCTAACAACAACAAAGGAGGTAACATCTTCAAAAGCTATACAGCCGTTGCACTGGCCAATACGCATGGCAATGCCATGTTGCAAGGCATACCCACTAGCATAATGATACTTTCTTTGCAGGTTTCATACATGGTCAGGCATAATCTATATTTAGACTTATATTTGCAATACCGATCCAAGACCAGTACAATAGAATCCAGAAGCCTAACTACACAATTTGTCTCTGGGGGGATTCGCTGGAACATCCCTTGGAGATTGCAGGAATATTAACCGCTCACATGAAAACATTTCTTAGAATCATTTCTTTTGCCAGACCCTTTCAGAGATATGCTGTACCTTATGCTATATTCTCTATCATAGCGATCCTGTTTGGTCTGTTCAACTTCAGCGTGATCATGCCGGTGCTGGATATCCTATTCGGTACAACGAAAGATCCGTCCAACTATATCTTGCCAGAGGCTTCTTTCAGTATGGCTTATTTAAAAGCCGTGCTGGATTATTATTCCATGATCTTCATACAAGAATATGGCAAGCCTGCTACATTAGTCATCATCTGTTTGGTACTTGCATTTTCAAACCTGCTGGCCAACCTTTTTAAATACCTGTCACTACGCGTAACTTCTTCTGTGAAGGCCGTTGTGCTTCAGAACATCCGTCGGGACCTGTATTATAAAATCACCAACCTGCACATTGGTTTTTTCAGTAACGAGCGCAAAGGTGATTTGATGTCGCGTGTCACCAACGACGTATATGAAATTGAGTATTCCATCATCGGTACATTAACAGTGCTCTTCCGAGATCCTATCACAGTGATCATCTATTTTACCGTATTGTTCATGCTGGACTGGAAACTGACCCTGTACACCTTGATCATTTTACCCGCTTCAGGTTTTCTGATTTCATTGATCAGTAAAAAATTAAAAAAAGAATCCGATGCAGGTCAGGTAACATTGGCTAACATTTTAAATGTAACGGAAGAAACTATTTCAGGATTACGCATCATCAAGGCATTTAACGGAGAAAAATTCATCCGAAAAAAGTTTGACCAGGAGAATGACGGTTATGCAGACTTGATCCGTTCAATGAGCAACAAGCGGGAACTTTCCTCTCCTTTGTCCGAGTTCATGGGTGTATGCCTTGTCGGTGTTATCCTCTGGATCGGAGGAAACATGGTATTTACAGGTGAGTTGGAACCCAGTGAGTTCTTCTTCTTCATCATTTCTTTCTACCAGATTCTTGTTCCTGTAAAAGGCATTGCAGGCTCGATGACCAACATCCAACGAGGCATCTCAGCGGGAGAAAGAATTTTCAGAATTCTGGATGCACCGAATGAAATCATTGACAAACCCAATGCTACAGACATCAAGGCGTTCAATCAGCACATAGCATTTAAAAACGTTTCTTTCGCATACGGCGATACGGCGATTCTTAAAAATATCAACATTGAAATCACCAAAGGAAAAACTATTGCATTGATCGGGCCTTCCGGTGGAGGAAAATCTACCTTGGCAGATTTAATTCCTCGTTTCTACGATGTAGTCGATGGAGAAATAACATTAGACGGTCTCAACATCAAAGATATTTCTTTACATTCTTTAAGAAATCAGATCGGTGTGGTATCACAAGAATCCATTTTATTCAACGATACCATTTACAACAACATCGCCTTCAGCACGGAAGACGTAACAGAAGAGAAAGTCATCCAAGCCGCGAAGATTGCAAATGCACACGAATTCATTTTGCAAACAGAAAATGGCTACCACACCAACATTGGGGATCGGGGTATGAAATTATCCGGTGGACAAAGACAACGTATCAGCATTGCACGCGCCATCTTAAAAAATCCTCCGATCTTGATCCTGGATGAAGCAACGTCTGCACTCGACAACGAATCGGAACGATTGGTACAAGATGCCTTGAATCAATTGATGAAAAACAGAACATCTTTGGTCATTGCACACCGCTTGTCTACCATTCAAAACGCAGACGAAATCCTGGTATTGGAAAAAGGAAGCATCATTGAACAAGGGAATCACCAGGAACTGATGGCGAAGAAAGGTTTGTACAACAAGCTGTATAATTTATACAACGACACAGGGATTATCGAATAAGATTATTCACAGGGATAATACAATTTCAGTTCTTCCACATGTTTTTGCGCATTAGGTTCTAAACCGTTTTTCAATTCATCCCAACACAAGCTACTGTTCAATTTCAACTGACCAACAAGATAACGGGCATCTTTACCAGAAAGGTAAAAATGCCCGTTTAATTTTTGATAGTCGGCCGACTTCAACGCACATACCACAGGTATTGTCTTTATGATTGTACGCTTTTGTAAAATAGCCAGCGCATCCGGATTAATAGCATAGATTTCTGCATACTGTTCCTTTCGTACATATCCCTTTAGCAATTCTCTGTATTTTAAAATACGTTTTGAAAGCACAGGACCTATAGCGGGTAAGAATTCCAACATGCTACTGTCTGCAGCGTTGATGTCAAACATTTTAAAAGGAGATTCTTGCTTTTTACTCCTTACCCGCTTATTCATGACAACAGCATCCAACAGATATGGGCTCACTTGTACTACACGAGAAGAATCCATTCCATATACGACATGTAAATCAGAAACCTTCTTCAACTGTCTTACTTTGGCCTGGTATTTTTCAATGCGTTTGGCCAGGTAAGCAGGAAGTCCTGTTTTGATCCAGTCTTCTTCCTTCATCTGATCGATAGGCAACTGAAACGAGATCGAACGTTGTACTTCGGTCTTGGTTGATACCGTGAGGTCTTCTTTACTCGCTTCTTCGACGAACAGTTGCACTGATACCGCATCGTTTGAAACAGGATACCAATAATACGTAAATAAGGGAGAACACATGATCAATAGAGTAAACAATAGCAACCACAGGTAAGCTTTGGCCTGACGATGATCGAGTTCGAAATAAGTCCTGCCTTGATGAAAAAAATGACGCAGCATAAAATATGTTTTCTCTTAGACTTAAGAAAAATATAAGACGCTTCCTAACCAAGTTAAAATTTTAAATTCCTTTTACTTTGCAATAAGCCGTCAAATCCTTCTTCACTTCCGGAGCCAAAAAATACAAGCCTATGATGTTTGGAATTCCCATCGCAAAAATCATTGCATCAGAGAAACCAACTACACTGTTTAAATTCATGCTGGCACCGATGACCGTGAAGGCGCAGAAAATAAAATTATAGGTATAAGAACTCATTTTACTTTTTCCGAAAATATAGTTCCAGGATCTCAAGCCATAGTAAGACCATGAAATCATGGTAGCGAAAGCAAACAAAATCACTGCAATTGAAAGTACATAAGGAAACCAAGGCAACACAGACGCAAAGGAAACTGAAGTCAACGCTACCCCATCGTGCGCTTGTTGTGTATATACACCACTGATGACCACAATAAGCGCCGTCATAGTGCACACAATGACTGTATCAATGAATGGTTCCAGCAAGCCCACCAATCCTTCTGTGACAGGTACTTCCGTTTTTACCGCGGCGTGTGCAATGGGAGAAGAACCAATGCCGGCTTCGTTTGAAAACGAAGCCCTTCTCAATCCTGCTACCATGGCTCCGACACAACCACCTGTTACCGATTTCCAGGAGAATGCATCTGATAAAATCAATCCGAAGGTAGACGGAATGCGATCGTAATAATAAGCAAGGATTACAAAACCTGCCAACATATAGATACCACACATGAAAGGAACCAATTTATCCGCAACATTGGCAATGCGCTTCATCCCGCCGAAAATAACGAATCCGCAAAGGATGGCAAACAGCAATCCAACGATCCATGCTTTGTCGTACAAAAAAGAATCGTGACCGCCTGTAACATGAATCAATTGCGCCGTAGCCTGATTGCTTTGAAAGATATTGCCACCACCCATCGTACCGCCAATGCACATGATGCAGAAAAAGACCGCAAGAAAAGATGCACCGTTTTTAAGCACCGTTTTTTGCAATCCCTGACTCAAATAATACATCGGCCCTCCGTATACTTCTCCGTTGGTTGCAATGTAACGGTACTTGACCCCCAACGTACATTCTACAAATTTCGTGGACATACCCAAAAATCCGGCAAGGATCATCCAGAACGTAGCACCTGGACCTCCCGTCTGTACAGCGATTGCAACACCCGCAATATTTCCCAAACCCAATGTTCCTGATAACGCAGTAGCTAATGCCTGGAAATGGCTGACTTCTCCTTTATGTCCGGGTTCGTCGTATTTGCCAAAAGCAATGCCCACCGCATGACGAAACAAAGTGAAATTGATGAAGCGAAAATAAAAAGTGAAAATCAATCCGGCAGCAATGAGCCAAATCACAATCAATGGAAAGGAAACACCTGCAACTGGTACACTGTAGAACATGATGTCAGATACCACATCGGTGAATGGTGACACATAATGATCAATGACCTGATCCAATCCTTGCGGCATTATACGTTGAGTGAAAGTTGATCCGACAATAATTGTATTCCTTCTTCAAACGAATGCGGCTTGTAACCCAAGTCACGCTTCGCTTTATCAATGATAAAACCTGTCTTCAAAGGTCTTCGTGCCGGTTGTTTGAACGTGGAAGAGTCCGTCTCTTCAATGAGACTGGCATCCAGCTTAAAAAATGCTGCGGTACGTTGCGCGATGTCGTAAGGAGTTAGTAAATCTGCACCGGAAATATTGTACACCCCTTGCGCCTCTTTTTCTACTGCCAACAAACAGCCCATCGCCAGGTCTTCTGCCAATGTAGGTGTACGCCATTGATCATTTACTACTTTGATTTTTTTCTTTTGCTCCAGGTTATTCTTCACCCACAACACAATGTTGGAACGGCTCATGTCCGCCACAATGCCGAATACTAAAACAGTCCGCAAGATAGACCATTTACCATGCATCTTCTGAACAATCTGTTCCGCTTTTAACTTACTCTCTCCGTAATAACTGATCGGATCCGGTTGTTCCTCTTCCGTAAGCGGACCTTTCTCTCCATTAAAAATAAAATCTGTAGAAAGGTGTACCAAATATATTTTCAACTGATCGCAAGCTTCCGCGATGTATTGCACGGCATGCACATTTAATTCGTCGCAGCCCTGGTGATCACCTTCACACTGATCTACATTGGTCATGGCCGCGGTATGAATGACTGCATCAGGTTTATAAGTCACCAATACCTGTTGTACATCGTGTCGGTTAGTGATGTCTAAACTTACATAG
>DATHPB010000279.1:0-4385 GCA_035484295.1 Cytophagaceae bacterium | reverse complement strand
TAATTAGATTTTTCCCGTCAGCAGATAACGCAACGCTTGCGTCGTGATCTTGAGTATTGATGCTATCACTCATACGAGACAAAGGTTCCCATTTTTTACCGTCACTTGTACTGATGTACAAATCTTCGTAATAATGTCCATCTGTATGAAAATCTCTTTGTCCACCCCTGGTATCAGGTCTACTGGATGTGATGATGATTTCACGTTCATCACCAGATACGACGGGGCCATACTCAGGATATTCGCTATTAATATTAGGACCTAGGTTTACAATGTTTACTTTTACAGGAAAAGGATACAAAGACAAACCGTTTTTACAATATTCTATTTCGCGATCTATGTCAGCGTATAATTTTTTATGGTGAGGAGTGTGTTTCTCCCCAAAAAAAGTTTTGTATTTTGTATAGGATTCAATGGCTTTTTCAAACTCCAAATTCAAATGATAAGCTTTACCCAAATAATAATCCAACGAAGCAGAGTTTATTTCTTTCTTATCTTTACATGCTTCTAAATAAGGTAAGGCCTTAGCTACATTGTTAAAATAGAGATAACATACACCAAGAGGGAATATGTACTTAGCATCGTTCGGCTGCAGACTATCGAGTCTGATGTATAAAGGCAAAGCCTCGTGGAAGTTCAGTTCCTTGTAATTTCTATACGCTTCAGATTCAATCTGTATTACTTCTCTCTTAGATAAAACTTGAGAATGGACTAAACCAGCAGTAATAAAAAAAAGAATTTGCAGTAATAAGAAAATTTTTCTCATGTATCTTGTAACAATTGACATTCTAAACGATATACAATATACAAGAAAAGAGTAACAAGGTTTAACTTGCGAAATGCTTAATTTTGAGTTTTTTGTATATTTGAACTCTGAGTGGTATATTCGTACAAACTATCGATGTAAAACATTAGACTGACTGCTGTGTTCTTTTACTTTAAACGACATATCACCACCAAAAAAATCGTAGCATTCGTATTTATTACATGGTTCGGGATAGGTTCATTTTCTTTTGGTCAGGATGTTCAATTTTCTCAATTCTATGCCGTACCCACTTATCAAAATCCGGCCTTCGCAGGCTCTGCTAATGCTCTAAGAGGCATTGCGCACAGTAGACTTCAGTGGCCTGGATTGGATGCCAATTTCAATACTACCTTTATTGGTGTAGATCATTTTATCAATAAATACAACAGTGGTGTAGGCGTTTTTTTCTTAAGTGACTGGGCCGGTAAAAGTTCTATCTCTACAAAAGAAGTCCACTTGCAATACTCTTACCATCTTCCTATTTCTCAATCTTATTCCATACGAGCAGGATTGCAATTGGGAGGAGTACAAAGAAACATGAACTACAACGGACTTACTTTTCCCACTCAGTGGAATAGTTCAGGATACAAAGGCGATTCTTCTTTTGCGGCATCACCTAATATTTATTACGCAGACTTAGGAGCAGGAGCTGTATTTTATGGAGACAGGCTATGGGGTGGTTTGAGTTTTCATCATCTGAATACACCCAATCAATCTGTTTTTGGAGATGTAGCAAGATTACCTATGGAAGTGGCATTAACAGGGGGATATAAAATTCCGATCAATGAAGCCTCTCATCACATGGCCTATATGCACGATGCACCGGATGTGAGTATCACACCCACTTTTCATTATAAGGCCCAAGGTAAATCTGATCAGTTGGATATTGGATTATATGGCCAGTACAACGTTTTATTAGCGGGTGCTTGGTACAGAGGTATTCCAATTAAGAATTACAACCCGCAATTTCCCAACAACGAATCCATTGTATTGTTGCTGGGTTGGAAGTACCAGGATATATCTATCAGTTACAGCTATGATATCACCATCTCCAAATTGCATCAGGCAAGACCTGCTGGGGCTCATGAGTTAAACATTACCTACATCCACTCCAAACACAAGAAGCAACATAAGCCGATGAAGAGACTTCCTTGTCCTTCTTTTTATAAGCACTAAAAGTCTCCTGTTTCAAGACTGAATTTTTCACACGACAAAAGTCAGCCGTTGATCTTTTACAAATCCGGTAATCTTCCACTTATAAGCTCCTATAAAAAATCTCCTTTAAAGCGTTTTAAAGAGGATTTTTCATGATCCAATGTTAAGTTTTCACTTTTAGTAAACTTTTTTGCCAATCTACTTGTATAGTATGTTATCAAATTGTTAAATATTTGTTACCTTAGTATTAATAATTAATTCATCCTTAAACACTGATCATCATGGAAAAACTGATAAAAAACACATTACTCGTAGTATTAATGAGTATATCAGGATTGGCTATGGCTGATGAGGGAGGGGCATCCAAATGTTCAAATTCCAAATCAGTTGCGTCTCAATTAAATCGCAAAATGGAAGAAATTGCTTCTCAACAGGCAATTCCGAACGGAACAGTAATGATTAGGTATACGATAGATGAAGACAATAAAATTCATATAGCAGATATACAAACCAATGACCTTTCATTAAAGGAAATCGTCATGAATAGTCTGGAAGGACAATCTGTGAAATTAAAAGGAGAACATTGCAATGAAGGATTTGTTCGTATGAACTTCGTAGAAACAAACAGTAAAACGAAATCCCATTTCCAGTTCTGATATAGAAAGCATAAAACATCAAATCCTCATGGCTTCTTGAGAAACCATGAGGATTTTTTTTGATACAACCATAATATTCCCTTTTCTTATTGTGGGACCTTATACCTGAGTGCATTCCATAGGTAATTTTTCTTCAGGATAGATGAAGCCGTGAGTACTCCCGAAAACAATGCTCCTCCTACACCTACCGTCACCAGGTCTTGTCCGGTAAGGTACAGGTTTTTTATAGGAGTGTGTACGCGGAGCTCTCGGATCCTGAATCGTGCCGGTGTATGTTCCAATCCGTAAATCTCACCTTGTGGATGATTGGAAAAATGTTTGGTAGAAAGGGGAGTAGAAATCTCACTCCAAACTACATGTCCCTTGATCTGCGGAACTACACTGTATAGCTTTTCAAGCAAGCGTTCTTCCAATCGTTTTTTAAACGCATTGTATTCATCTCCACGTTTCTTCCATTGCGTATCTTCCCATTGCTTTACCCAATCATAAGATGCCGCACAAACCACTTGTATCGTAGCTTTGCCAGGATTATCTGCTGCCCACTGCGGATCTTTTGCAGAAGGAAAAGAGATGTAGGCAAGTGGGGGTTCCGCTTCGGGATGTTGAATGAACTCTTTGAATTCTTTATCGAACGAATAGTTATTGTACAACCAGTAATTATATTTAGGCAGTTTCAAGTCTTCATCCGATCGATCCAAACCCAGGTATAAACAAATGTGTGCAACGGAAGCTTTCGTCTTTTGCAATTTTTCGATAAATGCTGCCGGCAATTTTTCTGCTGAAGAAATTAATTTTTTAAACGTATTACTTGCACCTGCATCACTGACAATAACAGGAGCCAGTAGCTCATCACCATTGGTTAATTTCACACCGGTGGCTTTGCCTTTTTTTATGATGACATGAGCAACTTCCGCTTTTAGAGCCAACTCTCCTCCGTTGTTTTTCAAACTTCGCAAAATAGTTTTATGAATCTCTGCCGAACCTCCGATAGGATAGTTGCCTCCGTCCAGGTAATGTTCTGCTATCATGGCTTGCATGGCAAAGCTACTTTGCTGCGGTGGTAAACCATAATTGCCACATTGCGCACACAAAGCAGCTATCAGCTTTTCATTTTTAGTCAGACCGCTTAATACTTCGTAAGTGGTTTGATCAGAAAATTTATTGAACTTACGACGCAATAATCCGCCAAATAATTTACTGATAAAATCAGGCATGCTGCGTTCACCGAAAAACATAGCGGTAGCAGTACCCATGCTGCCTACTATTTTATAATATTTTCTAATGGCTACTTCTTCTTCCGGAAAATGTCGAATGAATTCATTGATTTGATTTTCGACCCCACATACAAAAGAATACTCATCGCCTGCTATGATAGCCTTATCGTATATGTCACCCATCGATGACCATTTCAATCGACCATCAGTTACATAGTCAAATACTTTTCGCATCATGGCATTTTCTTTGTTCATCTGTCCCACATAATGAACACCTACATCCCAGACAAAGTGTTTGCGCTTAAAAGTATGTGTGAAGCCTCCCGGTTCATAATGTTTTTCCAATACCAATACTTTCTTTTTACTTTTTGCAAAAAGAGCAGCCGTCGTCAAACCGCCAAGGCCTGATCCAATGATAATGGCATCGTAGGTATTATGTTTAAGTCCCGAATGATAAAGGTCTTCCATAGCCAGGTTTCAAAATAAAACAGTGTGAGGTTTTTCTTCTATTCTTCCCAAAAGGATTGGTTCAGAAATAACAAAAAATGCAACGAC
>DATHPB010000278.1:0-15835 GCA_035484295.1 Cytophagaceae bacterium | reverse complement strand
ACTGGTTATACAGTGACTTTAGCAGGGGTAAATAGTCCTCCCATTACAATCAACACCAATAAATTACCTGTTACTGTTCAGGACAACAAAGGCAAACTATATACCATTGATAAAAATGGTAAGATTACTCCTGCGGGTCAGGTATCAGGCGCTCTGCTGGCTGGCAAAGGTCCTGATCAATTGAACCAGTTGAATACCGATAAAGGAACGGTTACTTTTGTGGCGCATCCTGATCAGGTGTATGTGTTTGATCCTTATCAAGATGTTTACAAGAAATCCAGCATCTTTGACCACGAATACGAAACGCTCACTGGCAGTTACCGTGTAGGTAATAAATTTCTAACCACAGGCAGTACCGATAAGATCATAGCAAAACTTAGTGGCTTGGCGGATGGTATCGATGAAGATAGTATTCATTTTATCACAGGCAAAGGGATAGAGTTTGCAGCAAAGAAAACGGCAAGTCTTACTTACGAGATTACCTTGCTATCAGGTCCGGCAGGAGATGCGCAGGAACTTTATGCCATCTATAGAGACAGCGATGCTGCCAAAAAGAATCCAAATGCAAGCAGTGCTTCATTTACTTACAGCTTGGGTAAACTGGATATAGCTACTTATGAACCGAAGACACTAAATGTAAAACTAGTTCCTGTGGGCAATGCACAGGTTGATAAAACACAAATCAGCACCAGACTCAATCAAATCTATAACCCGATTGGAATTACCTGGACAGTAGATGTGGCTTCCTCATTTCCTATAACCCAAGATTGGGATGTAGACAGCAGTGGCAGTCTGAATATCACAGGAGCAGGAAAATACAATCAGTATTCCAATGAAATGAAATTGCTCAATGCGGCTTACCTGCAAAGCAATTCGGGTCTTAATGCTTCGTCGCCTTATTTGTTTGTCTTCAGTACTTCTCCAACCAGTGGGCCAGACGAACAGGGAAGAGGTATATTAGGTGACATGCTGCGCAACAAACAGTTTGGTTATATATTCTTGCCCAACAATAATGACATTGGTCAAACGGCAGCACACGAATTGGGACACGGTGTCTTTCATTTGAACCATACCTTTGATACGCAATACTACCTCAGTCAAGGTGATCTCCCTGCGAACCTGATGGACTATAGTGGAGGAGATCAATTTGCCAAGTTACAATGGGATGCCGTCTATGTGCCGAGCTTAGTGATTGGGATATTTGATAAAGAGGGGGATGCACAGTTAAATTCAACTGAACTTGATTATGTCAAGTTCCTTTTTAAAATTAGAAATGCAAATAAAAACAACACATCTTTTGCCTTAAGTAGTTTTAGCGATCCGTTTCAAGGTCTGTCCAGAGATAGGATTTTTATTGCTGGACAAATATTCCCAAGTATAAAAATCAATTATGATTTTAAAACTGGAATGAATGTCAATGCTAAAAATATATCATTAAAAACCATAAATAATTTGCAGTGCATAGTCGTGGATGATAAGATCCAACTTTATTTACCAGCGGATCTCCCTACTATTAAATATTCACAAATTCTGTTGAATTTTTTGACGAACGTTAGTACTACTGATATTACAAACTCACTTGGTGGAGAATTTCTAGATTACGATACTTATAAACTTGTTGTAGGAGATGCCTCTATACCATTGGCTAACTGGGATGGCAAAGATGGTTCTTGGCTAAAAAGTGATAGGGAAGGACTAACCACACGTTTCAAAAATGCATGTGACTATATTATTAAAAATAAAATTACAGGTAGATTAGGTCCATTTTTACAAATTGCTGCATTCTATGATTATGTAGGTATGAAAAGCATATCGGTAGGCCATCAGATTAGATGGTATAAGGGAGCAAGTAAATTAGTACATGCCTTAGGAGGACAATCAGAAGATGATAGATTTGGACTAGAAGGAGGCAATATGGCAATAGCGAATGATGTTGAACTTATTTTGAATGAGCTAAATTTAAAAATATGTGATTATGCTATTACTCAATTTTATGAATTGTTTTATGGACAATATGCAAAGACACCATTGATTGGTGATGCAGCTTATCAGTTCGACAAGCAATTTGTCGAAACAGAACAGGGTGTAATTGCGGTACCTATTTATAGTAAAACTTCAGCATCTACTTTATCAACTTTTCAGGACATGGCTGACAAAGATCCGAATGGTACACACGGAGCTGGTGCTATGGCTCTTTCTAAGGTTACCCCAGGCTTTGATGATTTCGATCCTCCGGCTTTAGTTACTGATGTGCAGTTTCGTATTGATCTTCCTCTGTTAATGTTGTATTTAGATATACACAAACCCACTGCCAATAGTTTTAAAAATCACTTAGAAAGTGATGGTACTTTAAATAATGAATATAAAACTATATTGCAGCCATATGCAGATGCTCTTAAATAATAGACTTGTCATATTTTTATATGTTAAGGTGTGGTTACTTCATATATTTATTTACTACACTTGTTTTGGCTTTTGCTATCAATATGATGCATTTCAAAAAATGAATTGGTCAATTTGGCAATTAAATTTTATTGGATTGGTTTTATTTTCACCTGTCATTGGTGTTATAGGGTTTTTAGATGGAATGCCTGGTTTTATTCTGTCCCTTATTGGTTTAATGATTTTATTAAATAGATTATTAAGAAACTTTTTTTGGTCTTATATGCTATCTATTATATTGGGGAATATGCTATTGTTCTTGTTTTTTTTTATGGACTACAGTAGAACTTTTATTTTGCATGATCAAGATAGATGGAGAATTTATAGTCTAGTTCTTGTGATAATAATTAATTGGTTCGTATTTAGGAAAAGTTATAAAAAAATCAAAGAAGTATAACGGAACATAAATGATGATTACAAAAGTATATTAAGTACTTATGCCATTGAATAGTAAACTGTAAATCGTCACATAATGTGGACTAAAATCGGATAGGTACATATGGTAGTAAGGAAAAGTGTATATTATATTTGTAATAATGTTTTTTTTGTAGTGTTGCTCATCTTGCTTTATAGTATGATGTATTTGAGGGAATCAGAAAATTGTATGTATTTTGATTATATGAAATATTACGTAGTATTTTCTTTCATATATTATGTATTGCCTATGAATATTCTGTTTGCAGTTCAGCTCTATTTCGCTAAATTTTTAAAGAAATATAATACTATTGTAAACATTGTTTTTTTAATGAATGTGGTCGTAATAGTTGTTTTTCATACTGGAGAATTAGTCCCATTTATTGTTTTGCTAGGTATTGTATTAATCAACAATATTTTATTTTTTAGGATAAAGGATTAAATGCATATGGTTATAAATACACATACTTACTGCACTTGTATTTCAAAACAATGCTTACCTAAAACGAAGATGGATAATTTGGCAACAAAAGTTTTGGATGTACAAAAGAAGTGAGTGTCAAGAAATGAAATAAGCTATTGTAAGTGTATGTAATAGACTGAAATGAAATTACTGACCACCACATACTATTTGTTATGTGAGACAGAAGAAAATTTAGATAAATAAAAAACCACGTCAATTAAAATGATAACTTATAGTCAAAGGGTAAAGGATGTAATCATTATTGTATTCTTTAGTTTTATGTTGAGTATGTGGAGCATTCTTCACTATTTCTTGATAAAAGAAGTCTTGGGATATGGAGTAATTTTTACGGGATTAATTCAAATTATATTAGTCCCAATAATCTATGGAAAGTTGTATTACAATTTTTTCAATAAGGATCTGTCATTTTGGAAGTCAATAGTTCATTTCATTCTAATATTTTCAGTAGATAGTTCAGTATTAACATATACAATGTCAATCACAGAAGGAAGGGGTGTTGATTTTGTCAATATTTTATATCGTACCATTACATTAATATTATTTTCTTCTCTCCTTTTGATGGCCTACAACAAATTACTAAAAAGTCGCAAAAAGGGTTGATACTTAAGATACTTAAATAGTAATAAATTAGCATTTTATTTTAAAGATATTAAATACGAGACATACCGCCAAAGATACCAGCCCTGGTTTCTAGGCGGTATTTGTTTTTACTTATAAGTATGAATTAGAACTCTGCCATTTTTAATTTCAGTTTGATTGCTTTTGCCTTTGCTTTCGCTAATCTCAATCTTTTGTTTGCAGAAGTATTAGATATAATTTCAGTATCAGGTAACATACAATTGTCACCAGCAACGTCAGTTGCTTTATAGGAAAGCAGGTAGTTCAAGTTTGAAAACTCTTTCGCTCTAACTTCCGGCAATTCGCCTCGTACAGCTAAACGATCCTTTTTCTCTTTTACTTCCTGATACTTCGTTTCAAAATACTCTTGAGACAATAAGTGTTCCATTTCAAGAGTGACTTTCTCTTTATCGGATTTATAGCTTTCAATGATGCTAGAGATATTGTCACTTGCTGTAAAACCCTTTTCTTTTAAAATGGTGTCTTCTGCTTTACGCACTTGGGAGAGGTACATTTTAAATTCACTGAAAATATTCTTGGAATAATTCCTGCCATTTACTTCATCTTGGATCTGGGTACAGATTCTTCCGAGGCGAAGTATTTCTTTGTCCTCCTGGTGAGCTTGACTAAAGAGCTGGCCAATCTGTTCTACTACGTTAGTCACTTTATCGATAAATGCTTTTTGCTGATCTTTAGATTTAATGTTCCAGAAATTTAAGTCTTTATACTTTTGAGAGGCGAGGTAATCACCGGTATAGATTTTTCTGAGGGACTGTAAAAACTCTCTACATTTTTGTCTATAGTCAATGAAGTTTCTGTAAATCTGGTCAAAGTGAAGCAAGGTTTCGATGTTGCTTTCAATCACAAATTGTTTGCGTCTGATTTCTTTCTCCTCTTTTTCAAGTACTATTTTGACAATGGAGTCAATGTTTGTAAAGAGGGCAAATTTCACTTCTTCGGGATCAATACTTTCAAGATCTATCACATTCGATGATCCACCTCTGTACCAAAGGTCATTGATTCGGCTGGTCTTTTCTTCCAGCTTTTGAAACACGAATACGTCCATTGAGTCTTGCAAGAGAGGCATTACAGAGCGTACATACCCAAACTCATTACCCTGTCTCCAGATTCGCCCTTCAAGCTGCTTCACATCGGTAGGATTCCAGTCAGGATAACAGTTGTACAGAACGGTTCCTTTCTTTTGTAGGTCTATCCCTTCACGAATGGAAGCTGTTCCGATGATGATTTTACAGATACCCTCCAGGAAGGCATCTTTAATGGTCTCTTTTTTTTCAAGAGTCATACCGGAAGTAATGATCTCTACTTCATCGAGTGTATCACCATTGAATTTTACCTTCTGTTTATAGCCAACTTCCTTTTCTAAGTATTCTTTGATGTATTTAAAGAAGTCTTTGCCCCGGTTGATATAAACGACTTGTCCAGAGACTTCCTCCTTTCTATTCTCATGCCATGCCTTGACAGAGGCTATGCAATCCATCACATACTTGATCTTCGGACTCTCTTCCACAAATTCCTTGTAATCTTCGGGAGGTAAGCTAAACTTGTACAAGAAAGGCGAGACGGCGTTATCCAGGGACTGCGCTAGGGCACGCATGACATTTCCATCACCTGCGGTAGCTGAACGTGCCAGAGCCACGATTTCTTCCTGATTGGCTTTCTGAAGGGAAGTCATTTCCAGATAGGTCAACACCTGCTTGTCTCGGGACAGTCTTTTTACTGTCCCAGAACTGTCCCGTGCGTTGATCCGTGGCAAGTTAATCTTGCAGGGACGCTTTACTCCGGCATCTTCTCCTGTTTTATAGGCGATGTGATTAAAGATGAGTTGTTGAAGGACAATGCGGTTATTAAAGGACTTGACCACATGTTGTTCTCTGATCGTATCATCGTAGCTATTAACATATTCGAGGGTTTGTAAGACAAATGACTCCATGAACTCCTGTACATTGCTTAGGCCGTTTTTAGTCATGTAGTTATAAGCTACTAGGGAAAGCATGGAATAGATTTCAAGCGGACTGTTGGTAAAGGGAGTCGCAGTCAATAGCATGACGTTTCTACCAAAGGTTCTTTGGATGTAATTGCAGAGAAAGAAGTTCTTAACGGCACGACTTGATTGGGTGCCGGTCATTTTATAGCGTTTTGTTCCGCTTTCATCCGCCAGTACATTGTCAAAAACGTTTTTAAAATTGTGTGCTTCATCTATTACCACATAGTCAAAACCCAAGGTGTCAATATCTGCTAGTGTCCCTTTATTGCCCTGACCAAGCATCTCTCTATACTTCTGGTTGCGCTTCTCGATCTCACGTACAGAAAGACCAGATACGTCTTCCTGATTTAGGATATAGCTTAACTCAGACATCAAGTCCTCGAAGATATTTTTGCTAAATCCGATTTTAGCATAGCCTTCGTATGTTACCACCGTAATGGTTTTACCTTCAATAGATTTTGAAAAATCAATTTTCTTTGCAATCGCTGTTCCAAGGTTGTACCACTCGTTTACCTTGTAACCCACATTAGAAAGTACACCAGGAACAAACTCTCTGGTTTTTTCATCGGTATAGCCAATGATCTCTTTGATCCATTTAGCAAAGGTGGGATTAGGAACTACAATCAATGGTCGTAGACATTTACCGGAATAAAGGTTGTTGGCAAGGGTAATGATAGCGGACATCGTTTTCCCTACGCCAACATCGTAAGCGATGATTCCTGATTTAGCCATTTCCATGAAAGCGATCGACTCACGCTGGGCAAGGGAGAAGCGCAGCACACCGGACTTAAACATAGCCGAACATTCAAAGCCAATAGGTACACGGTTATATGGAATAGCGGAATGGCCATTAAAAGTTCTGTTCCATGAGAAGTCTATTTTCTGCTGATCTTCAAAGCTGATAGCTTGATAAAGAAACAGAGTAAAAAACTCTTCTCCTTCGAGCATCCCATATTTTTCTATGTTAGACTTTTCAATGTCAGTAAGGTATTTGGAAATGTTATCACCATCCAGATAATACTTGATGATCTGTTGAGCGGATATATTTTTAAAGTGTCTTTGATCGAGTTCTCTCATCCAAAGTTTAAAGGCATCAAAAAGAGAAATGCTTTCTAAAATCTCAATACCTGTTTCATCCCGAAGAGAAGAAATGTGAAATTCCTTGGCAAATTTTGAAATAGCTAAAATCTTAGGTCTTTGAGTGGCATCCGGATTTAGTACCGATAACATCTTTGGCCTGACACCTCCTTTTTCAATGGAATTGAAAATGAGATTGTACTGCCTCTCATAAACAGAATTGCCATAGGTTTCTATGATGAAGGACTTATCGGTCTGTAATTGTAGTTCCCGATCGTACATGTTTGCGTAGCAGTAAATAGGATAGGGTACAAGCGTTCCTTTGAGGTAGAACAGTACACCTGATTTTACAAAGTCAACAAGCAGTTTGTCCTGAATGCTGGTGTCTTGTTTTGATAATAAGCTATCGCTTTCTTTGACATACAGCAAAGCATTTGAAGGCAAACCATTATTTGCTGAAGCATCGGTTCTGACAATGAGGTATTGCTCTTTATCGTACTGGTGTTTCTTTCCGGTGAAGGTTCCAAGGAATGAATCGGGATCTAGTTCAAGGATGTCACGAAAATGATTGTCTTTGATGACCGCCTTTCTACCACTCATCTGAGCCTTGCTTTTAATAGTGACAGTGGATTTAATGTCTTGAGTGGTTTTTAAAAAGTACTTTTGCCATCCATTCATTTTCTCGCCGTGGCCACGCTGATACCAGACCCAGGCTTTGATCTCTTCAGTGGATATTCCAGGGTTATATAACTTGACCACCTCATCAAAAGAAAGCTTATCGGTAGGAGCATATTTATGGTCAGCCTGCAAGAGCTTTTCTACTATGCTCAAGTTTTCTTTGATGGTTGCTTTAACCAGTTCTCCAAGCGATCCCAATTCTTCTACGGCATCAATACCATCCAAACCTTCAAACTGGTTGTACCAATCACTAGAAGATGCTAAACGCATTTTAAGCTGCAATGCTTTAGCCTTGGCTTTTATTTTTTTCATGTCAGGTGTAGATTTAGATGGGGCTATACTGTTATGGATTGCCTGTATGATGTCTTCTTTTGTTCCCTTAATGCTAAGAGTAAATTGCCTTGAAGTAGTAATGATTTCTTTCCCACAGACTTTTTCAGGATGCATGGTAAACCATGTATTGTAGGACGTAAGCTCAGAAAAGGAAAGTGGTTCGTTTGAGAGGGTGTTTGTTTTTGCAAATTTTTCTATATCTGAAGTGTATTTATCTTCATCTTTTATTACGCCATAACGCAGTAGCTTTCTCTCTTCTTCACTGAGGACTTCACCGGATTGCTTTAGTTGTTCCTTGATGAAAAGTATTCGGCTACGCAAGTAGGAAGCAGACTTCATCCTAGCTCAGATTCTAATTGAGCAATGGCACTGCTGATTGGTAGATTATTTTTAATGGCATATTGAATCACCATTTCCTCTGCCTTTAAATAACCACCTTTTGTTTTTATGAGGTTATAAAAATTGGGATAGGAAGTCGAGGTACATTTACCTAGCTCACGTTTGATTTTTAAACGGAAAAAAGATTCGATGTCATTTGTGGCCATATTGTTGAAGTTATTTATCAAAGGTATTTTTGAGAAGAAGATGAATTGGGAGATTCGCTACTTTAAGGTCAATGTTTATAATTTGTTATGATCGTTAAAGCTGTAGTAATCATTCTTTGTTACTATTACATGGTCGAGTAACCTGATCTTTAGCACCATTCCTGCCTGCTGAATCTGCTTGGTGAGCTGTTCGTCTTCCGGGCTAGGAGTGACTTTGCCAGAAGGATGATTATGAGAAATGATAATTGATGTGGAAAGAGAAGTAACTGCAACAGAAAAAACAATTCTTGGGTCTAGTATACTTTGAGTAATACCACCTATAGTATGTTTATAGTAACCGATGATTTCATTTGCAGCATTTAAATAAAGAATTACGTATGCTTCTTGTAATTCGATTTGTCCTTTGCCGTATGTTTTCCTAATAAAATCAGCTACTTCTTTTGCCGTCGTTACTTTACCAAGATACAGTTTGCTTTTATTGTATTGGACCCTTATTTGGGGCACAAAATATTGTGGTATACCGCTCAATCCAAAATACAATACATCTCTTTTTTGTCTATGAGGTCTTTTGTTTTTTTGCATAGCTGTTTATTTTTTTCTAAGTACAATGATGTCAGTAGGTATTTGTGAGAATCGAAATACAGGAGGTAGTCTATAGGCATCTACTAAATCACAGAGTTTTTCTATTTCGTATTTTGCTTCATTGTAACTGTCTCCGTTTCGTAAAAAATTACTGCCTGTTAAATAAACAAGAAGCCCACCTGATTTAAGGAGTTGTAATCCTTTGTAGATAAAGAACAGTTCTACCTGCTTTAACTTTTTAGATTCTGGAAAATAAGAGCTGTATTGGTTCTGATAGGCTCCGTATGGCGGGTTCCCGATCACAAGAGAGAATGGATATTCTTTGAGCCAGGTGAGTTTGCTTTTTAATTTACTCGTATAGCGAGGTTCTTCCAAAAAGGCGGTTTCAAAATAAGAGTTATATACTTTGATTCCAGGATAAGTGAGTTCTGCTATTCGAGCTGAGACGGCATTGATTTCAAAGCCTACACATTTGGTATAATCCTTGGCTGGTTTAATCATTCTGCCTGTACCAATACTTGTTTCTAAAACATTACCGTCTTCATATCCATAGTGCCGTGCAAGTTCCCACATGAGATCTACTACAAAGTCTGGGGTGAAAAATTCATGAAGTATTCCTTGACCCGAAGCCCCCTGTTTACCTTGGCCACCGGAACCTTCGTATTGCTTGATGAAGTCAATGTCTGAAGAAGAGTACTTTTCATGAATAGCATCCTTTTTAGTAATCAATTCCTCTATTTGATGATTGAGTAAATGTTGATTCATCTTAGCCATAGTAACTACATTCGTTTCCTGATGAAGGTCTTGCGTCGGCTTTTTTTCTTGGTGTCTTTATCTATATGATTCGAGAAGACTAGATATTGGTATGATCGTTTATACTATGGTTCTCCCCAAAGCTCAAAGATTAACTTCACTTGAGCTTTGGTAAGAATCTTTTGGTATTTATTATATCCGGTAGATTCAAACTTGCCAAGGCTCCTTTTTATCCATGCGGATAGTGTGTTTTTACAAATTTTGTAAAGAATACATAATTCTTTTTTTGTATACTGCTTTACTTCAGCTACCTCTTCAGAAGGGAAATTTACGGTGGTAACTTTGATCATAGTTCCACTTCCAGATTTGGATCTATTGTAATACCTGTTCCACTAAGCAGGTTATTTACTACACTCCCTGTAGAAGGATTGTTAGACCAATTGTTAATGAGTTTGAAGCCCATGTTCACATTAGCATTATTGATCCAACCTTCGACTCCATTTTGAAAACGACAGTTATCAATGATGAGTGATTTGTTTGTACCTATTCCTCCATAGCCATCCAGGCAATGAATGTTCTCATGATCACTTTTAAAGGAGCAATCTTTGAGTAGTACTTTAAAAGCGTTGGTGCTTGCGTAGTAATCAAGTAGGGTAAGACTTCCATTTAGATTATTGGCATTGGTTGAAATAGCTTCAAACCGACAGCGGTAGAATTTCAAGAAGTACGGATCTGTAAATAAGTTAGCACTCGATGTACAGACCATCAGATTTCCTTTGATGTAGCAATCTTCAAAGACAGCCTGCGTGTCGCCAGTAGCATTGTAATTTCCTGCATTGCGAGTAGGAGGAATTACATTGTTAGTAGAGACTAATTCACAGTTTTTGAATTTTAAGGTCTTTGCTTGTGTCCTTGAACCGTCTTCCCCGATGAGCTGCTTTGCCCCTTCAAAACGTATTCCTTCAAACTCCAGGTCACAGGCAACATAAGGAGTAATGATTGACCAATCCTGATTAGAACTCATGTTCAAAAAAATACCTTTGCCATATATTTTGGATTTTACATAGGAAGGGTACAGCATGATAGTTCCATAAGAATATCCGAAAGGAGAGATTTGAATAGTGGCGTTAATGAGGTAATGATCAATCCCATCTTTCATGGGAAAGCCAAAAGCACTACTCACAGTGTAAATTCCAGGCATGGTAATACAAACTCCAGGCGCACCAGAAGACATGGCTTGTATGGCAGCGGTATGAGTAAAGAATGGTTTGTTTACATTACCAGCTTTCGCTGTAAAATCATTTCCATACGCTTTATCAACGACAGTGATGTTGCCTACAAACCCCATGCTTTCGATCTGATTGCGAATGGCTTTACGAGAAGGAGCATGGAGACTGTCTCCAAGCCATGTGACAGGATCATAAGGCTTATCGACAACCTGATTACCGGAACCTTTGGTAGGGCTATATGTTTTTATTTTGTTGAGCTGCATTATCCGAAGTATTGTATCCTCACTTGATGAGTTAGGTTAGCTTCTACACCAATCATTTTAAATCGACTCATGTTATTTGTCCCTTTTACTTCATAGACTCCCATGTCACCAAGCGGCATGCCATTACTAGCGTCAGGATCGTGACCATCTTCACGGAACCGTACGACAATATCTTTATTGAATTGAGTAACCTGACTTTCAATCACGATCACTGCATATCTGGCGTTATCTGGAATTTCCAAATGTATAACCTGCGAATCATTGATAGTTTTGCTCACATACTTCAGGCAATCTCCTTGAAAGAAGAGAGCATACAGCATCTCTACAATGACGTTATGAAAGGGAAGCTTGGGGATTCTCATGTGCGCTTTTTCTTCTTTCTTTTCTTATAGAAATAATAACCTGTAGCACTGGCAGTACCTATCAGTACTACCAGTATACCTAGCTTAATCAATCGTTTTTTTTAGGCGTGTTATAAAGCTCTTCTACTGGAAAGCTTTTGGGGACTTTGCTGAGTACATAGCGTTTAAATTCACCCAGGTTTACGATTCCATCGTGGTTCTTATCTAATCCTTTATTATCTCTGTAAACAACATCAGGAAAGTTCCAGCTATCAGGTTTCTTACCAATAAGCGCAGCAGGGTAGAAGGTGATAAGGTACAGATCGGTAAAACTGTTGATGTAGTTTTTATCCGGTGAAAAATACTTTTCTACGTAGTCCAGTTGCTGTAGATTGCTCATATTATAGAGTTGCATGACTGTAGTGCCTAATCTCTGAGCAACAGAAGGCATGAACTGAATAAGTCCGGTTGCATGTGTTATCGAATTGACTTCTCGTGGATCAATGTTGCTCTCTTGCTTCATGACCAGCATCAGCCAATTAGGATTAATGCCTAATCGTCCAGCGACTTCTACTACTTTCTTTAAAAATGCTGCCTTGTTTTCTTTTACCAACTCCTCAAATACCAACTTCATCTTTTTTTATTTAATTGTCAAACATATTTCACGTGATCTGTGGGGACTGTCCCATAACTATTATCAATGGCTTTAAACATGGTCATGCCATTGGATACTTTTTGTTCATTACCTAGAATGGTATTTTTACTCACCCGAATACGATTTTGATTTTTATCAACCACATAGGTATCTCGAATGGTGATAATGTCTTTCAAACCGTTCATACCAGACAAGCTCCATCTCTCTGTGTATGGATCTAGTTTCAACCCCATGCGAGTAAACTCTGCTTTGATATTGTCTTTTGCTATACTGTCTGAAGAGAATGCTTTAACTAGTAGATCTGTAACAATTCTTTTTTTGACAAGACCAATTTTTTGGTATTCGTTGTTCACAGCGGTGTAAGAAGGAACATCCTTAATTTGTTTAAGCAATTCAAGCACTGCATTAATGTTCTCTGATCGTGCGCCGTTGTAGAGCTTGCTTGCAAGATCCTGCGGATTGAAGACGATGGTAGGTTCATTTTTGACAATCTGATTAAAGAGTGACTCACTTACTGTTTTGCCATATCCAGCAAGCTTTAAGGCATCTTCTGTGCCCTTTCCGAACGATCCGTCTACTCCACCGTTTTGAGCGATTACAGCTTGTCCGAGTACATCTGAAAGAGCTTGTTGTAATTGCATTACCCGCTGTCCCTTGCTACCTCTTTTAAGTGGAAAGGAATCTCCTCCAGAACTAAAGAAGTTGTAAGTTTTGCTCGATGAAGTAGATGTTTTTTGTTGCGTGGTATCCTGATCAGTGTTACTCGCTTTATGGCTGAGGTAATATTTACGAGCCAAATATATCGCACCACCCAACGCACCGAAGCTAAGTGTGACAATAAACACTCGTTTAGGAGTAATCTTGCTCTTTGCTATCTTTGGCTTTTCTTTACTATTAGGCTTTGTATTTTTTGGCATCGCTCTTTGTACTTAAAATTTGAATCACATGATTGTATTCATCACTAGATAATTCTTTTTGAAGGTCTGCATCTAGCTCTTTGTGGTACATATTTGAATATTCAGTCCCGACCATTCTGTAAGTTGAATATTTAGGAATTGCTCTAAATATTGAGAAGATTGCATCCGTATTTGTTGTCCATCCAAAGTAGCCGGTATGAAGGGCCATATTGATTTGACGAGCCAAGGTTGCAGGATGTCCTTCCTTTAGACTATTTTTCTCAGCATTGTGTTTTTTTACTTGTCTAATGAAAAGACGGACCGCAAAAAATAATCCTGTTGCGGTTCCTAATCCAAGGGCGGAATAGGTTACCACAGTTTTAAATTTTTGAAGTCCATCTTCTTTATGACTCATAGTCCGAGTGCTTTTTTAGCAAATGCTGTTTTAATAGGATCGTTTTTAACTACGTCTGCAAGCTTTTTGATTTCAATGGTTTTAAGACTTTGCATGAGCGTTAATGCCGCTTTTAATTTTTCTACCGCTTCAGGATGAGTGGGGGCTTTGATGGATACTTCAAAAATGTGTTCAGTCATGGCTCGTATTTTTTAAGGTTTCTAATGTGGTTTCAATGTTTTGCTTATGGATGGCAAATTGTTCGAGAATTTCCAGTACACTATCAAACTCGGACTTGGTGAAGCTTGATTTTAATTGCTTGACAAAAGTGATGGCGTATTGGTCTTCTTCACTTAGCACCGTTTTAGCAGAAGATTTTGGTTTGAAGCTGACTTCTGTTTGCTCGTCTTCACCTTCTAATTCCTTTTCCCTGTTGTCTTCCTCGATTAAACCGGCAAGGGTATCTCCACCTGGAATTTTAGCAAGGAGTCTTGGATTTCTACGGATCAGACTTTCAACAAAGGTTGAACCTACTTCCCCTAGGATTCCTTTAAGAGGAGATTCTTTAGCCTGTAGTTCCAGTTTATCCTTTTCAAGCTTTTCGATTTCATTCTCCAGCTCATCAATTTCCTCTTTGAGTTCTTTGTTTTTTTTTCGCAAGTCATCGAACTCCCAATTGCGTTTTTCTCTTTCAATTCCTTCCTGAATCCGGTTGTCTATTTCAATACCTGAAAGTCCTTGTTCTTTGGGTTCCTCCTGAAGAGTGAAGATGTACTTATCGTTATTATTACTGGTTCCTGTGTAGAAGAGAACTTCTATCACTTTGCTTTCTGGAGTGACAAAGTTGTCATAGATGTTGAACATCTCTGGATCGGAAGTTCTTCGGACGGCTTTAAATCCATCGACTAAAATTTCATAATCAATGGATTGATTTTTGTCTTTATACAGGTTCAAGTAATCAAGGAGCTTATCAATTTTCTCCTGAGTATATTTTTGTTTTGCTACGATGGCCATGTCAATTCACAATAATTGCTTGAATGAATTTTATTCGTCGGAGTCCTGTATCAGGATTCGTAATGAGGATCTCTCCCCGGTGTTCGTGTTTGTTTTCAAAGAAAGTGTCAGAGCCTGTAGTGTCATATACCCCATAACCTGATTCAATGCGAATACCTACCGGATTATCGACTGCAAACCAGAGTTCATTATAGGCAGGAACGATGATGTTTGAATTAGGTAGTACAGCGATGTCACGGTAACGAATATGGTAGGAAGTATAACCTAACTGCTTCATTCGTTCTGGTATAAATGAGAGGATGAAATTCTCTGTCATAGTATCAGGGATGGTTGCTGTTCTTCCTGTGGTTCTTCTGCTATTAGCCCTTCAGTTTCTTCGTACTCTAGGTAAATAGTCATGTTGAAATCAGTAGGAGAAATGGTTTTAAAGACGCAAGTCAGAACTGAGGTATCTCCTTCAACAGTGACAGGAATTTTACTTTGTATTCTTCCAGATACCCACTCTGGTCCTGAATCCAGATCCTCTGTTTCATACTGGATTAAATCTGTCTCCACCAGATCAAATCCGCTTGAAGTAATATCGGTAACAAGAAACACGTCTGTATTGTCGTTTGCTTGAAAGGAGAGCGTACCGATATATCCCATTGCTATTGATCTGTGGTAACAGTGATTGCTGTAATTTTACTGGCATTAGCTGGCAGCTTGATTTCAAATGTCTTCACCGCTTCTGTTGAAGAAACCTGAACTTTAGTGATTCTGATTTTTTTCTTTGCACTGACAGAAGTCATTTGAGTTCGCATTTAAGTACCAGAATGACCTTATACCCATTGAATGGAGCCAGAGCGTTTTCAGTGTCTTTGTAAAGTATCTTTACTTCACCGTTACCTGAAATCACTCCGTTTCCCATATCCAGAAACTTTTCATTAGGAGACACACTGATTCCAGACATCAAGAGCTTACTTTCGTAATCTTCGGGATACAATTCATCTCCGTTTATTTCAAGACGCTGAGAGCCTCTAAAATAGAGCTGTTTGGGATTGTCTGCACTGACCAGCAAGCCAAGCACGACCCGGACATTTTTGTCCAGGTCGAACTTCTTGTTATAAGTTGTG
>DATHPB010000277.1:0-5210 GCA_035484295.1 Cytophagaceae bacterium | reverse complement strand
AGGCGAGGAACATGTAAGACGCATGTTCCCTAAGTTGAATACTCTCATCATCCGTTGCGGAAATGTTTACGGATACAGTTCGGCTACCAGGTTTGATGCGATAGTCAATCGTTTTGTATTTGATGCACATGTGAACAATAGAATTTCCATCCACGGATCAGGAAAACAGCATCGTTCGTTCATTCATGTAGATAAAGTAGCTCATGTACTGAATGAATTATTATCGAAGGTTGTTCCTTCTGGTGTTTACAATTTGTCCGACAAAAACCTGGAAGTACTCGATTTGCGGGATACCTTAAAAGATATTTATCCTTCCATGGAGTTTATCTACATCAATCAGCATTTAGAGCTAAGAGAGCTGAAAGTAAAAGCCAATGGATTATTGTCTGCTTATATTCCATTACCACCGTCAGATTTGGTAACGGAATTGAACGCATTTAAAGATCAGTTTTCTTTTTATCCAAACTTCTAAGAGCAAGCATCCAGAAATGGGTGCTTTTTTTATGTCGACAGAACAACGTATTCAAACGATTGATTCATGGAAAAACGAATGGATCTACGCTTTGGTCATCGACCGGTTTCACGATGACAAAGAAAGAACATTGTCTGATGCGGCAGAAAGAGAAGGCTTTGGTACTGCACAAGATTTGCGCAGTACCTGCGGAGGAACCTTAAATGGTATTCGTAGAAAACTACCGTATATCTATTCGCTGGGTTGTACCAGCATACTTCTTACTCCTTTTTTAGAGAACAATCCAAAGTTTTATCACGGTTATGCGATACAGGATTTCCTGAATGTCGATCCTCGTTTTGGAACATTGGAAGACTTGCAGGCATTGGTGAAGGAGGCTCAGGAGCTGGGCTTGCGGGTCATTATGGATGTGGTATTGAATCATACCGGTGACAATTGGAGTTATAAAGAAAAACGTACTCCATATCGCAAGCGTAAACCGTATACTTTTTCTCATTGGCACTCCGAAGATAAACCACGTCCTTTGGCCTTGCGCAACGAAGCCTTGTATTCGAAAAGAGGACAAATCGTTCACTGGGATAGATACCCGGAATCCTGGGACGGAGATATTTTTGAATTAAAAGATTTGGTTTGGGACAACAATGAAATGGGATGGGAAGTATTGGAATGCATGGTCGGCATTTATTCCTATTGGATAGAAGTAACTGGTGTTGATGGATTTCGATTGGATGCATTAAAACACATTCGTCCTTTCATGGCCAACGAATTTTGCAAGCGTATACAACAGGAAGCTGCCAGACTGAAAAAAGAAAATTTCATACTGATTGGTGAAGTAGTAGGAGGGATGGAGTTAATCAGTCAGTATACAGAATTGCACGGCTTTTTTAACTTTCCTTTTTACTTTCAGTTTCTTCATGGCATCAGGACGGAATCTGTATACGATGCGTTTGATCAATCGTACGAAGGGAAATTTTTACCTGTTTACTATTTAGACAACCACGATCAAATCGGGTTAGAACCCAAAAAAAGAATCAGTAATTTACTTAGCCATGAACAACTCCTGGGTAGCTTGTTTTTAATGGGGTTGCAAGAGGGTATCAACTGCTTGTATTACGGTACGGAACAAGGAATACAAACCAAAGGTGAATACGATCACGATGTCAGGGAATGTTTGTTTGATCCACGAGGAGAAATGGATTTATTTGATTCCAACAGTATATTTTATCAAAGAATAGCTGAGACGATCAAGCTGGTTCGTGAAATAAAAAAACGAACAACGAAATGGCATCGCTCGTCGCAGAAGGCATTGTGTACGATTTTATGTGAAGAGTCCTCACCTGAAGTGTATGAAATTGTTTACAACACTTCAGGTGAGGAATTAGCGCATCTTCATGCGTCTATATCTTCTGATCATCTAATGTATTCCAACTATATGGAATCGATTGCCTTTAATTCCTTAAGGGCATTTGAGCTGAGGGTTTATCGGTATTGTGTTCCCCAATCATGATCTCATACATCACATTCAGCAATCCTTTCTGTTCCTTGTCTTCCGTCAATTCCCAAAACATAATGCCTCCCAGTTTTTTATCCCGTACATATTGTACTTTTAATGCTACCGATTCTTTATTGTCGAAGGTGGCGAATTCTTTTTTATTCGGGCTGTAAGCATAAGGTGCCTTGGCAATGGAATCCCAGTAATAGGTAAAACCCAAATCGGGAGATAAACTGTCCTTGAAGTTTTTGTAGTTAAAGCATGTTTTGAATTTGCACGATTGGTGTAAACCGTGATGGGTAGAATCTACTTGCTCAAACACACGGGCATAAAATGCCGCGCCGATGACGACTTTGTTCAATGGTACACCGATGGAATCTAAGTACCGAACGCCATGATCAGTAGACTCTACTTGCTGTGGAGTAGAATAAAGCGGAGTGTGATGTCCGGTCAGGACACTGTATCCATTGGTTAAATCATAGCTCATCAAGTTGACTCGATTGACCAACGGCATTACCTTGTCCCACTCAATGGACTTTTGCAAGTATTCTGTATAGCCGCCTGCCGCAAAACTGATTTCATAGGAGTCACCTATTGTTTTTCTTAAGGTTTCTAGCAACAAGGTGAAGTTGTGTTTGTCCTCCGGAGTAAAACGGTGTCCTGGAAAACCTTCAATGGACGGATATTCCCAATCCAGATCTATACCGTCTGTATGTGTGGCTTCCAACATATTTTTCACGGACTGAGAAAATGCTGTTCGGCCTTGTTCAGTAGAGAAAACGTCCGAACAGGTTTCGCAGCTGCCCCAGCCACCCATTGAAATCAATACTTTCAAAGAAGGGTGTTCTTCCTTTAAAGAGACTAGCTTCACAACGGCTAAAGAATCTGCAGGTTTATTGAAGGCAATTTTATTTCCTTTCAACTGAAGGAAACTGTAAATGATGTGGGTCAATTGTTTCGTGTCGTAGGTTTTGAAGCCGCTGGAATCTCCGTAATAGTAAGCGATGATATCCATTTTTTTCGACGAGGTATTTTCTTTGTCTTCAACAATACTGTTGCAGGACCATATCGCGACAAAAGAAAAAAGAAGGAGAGAAAATAAGAGTAGCTTATTTTTCATGGTAAGATTGGTTTAGTTCTGTAATCTGTTTGTTGTGGTATTTACCGAGAAGTATTAAAGCAGAGATTGCACCGATGGTTGCGTACAACATGTCCGATTGCGTATCCCATGCGTAGCCTTGCGTACCGAGGAAAGCTTCTGCCGATTCGCCGGTTGCTTCTGCTACACCCCATTCCAGAAATTCATAGGAGACACTGATGGCCATGCATAAGCCGATGACAATGACATTCAACCATCCTTTGGAAGAGACAATGGTTTTTCTAATGAAGAGTTCTCTGGTAATGATGGCCGGTACAAAACCTTGTGCAAAGTGTCCGACTTTGTCGTAGTTATTTCTCGTTTGATGAAAGGTTTCCTTGATCCAGTCAAAGAGGGGAACTTCGGCATACGTGTAATGCCCACCCACCATCAGAACGATGGCATGAATTAAAATGAGTGTATAGGTAAGATTGGTCAATTTAAATTTAGGATAAATCGATACCAATACGGTGCATCCGATCAGAGCTGGAAAGACTTCTAACAACCAGGTGAAGTAGTCGTGAGGTGCAATACCAGACCAGGCGAGTACCGTGACAAATATAAGAAGTAGGCCGATGTGGTATTTCATGGAAGTATATGGCAATAATATAGGTATTGTTTTTTTTAATAGGAAGTATCTGTAAAAAAAAGGAGTTCATGTTAGATGAACTCCTTTTTATAATCGAAAGTATTTATTGTTTAAAACAAGTCTTCAAATGCTCCTGTTAAATGTTGAGCGATCATGTCGGCGTTGCGGCCTTCGATGTGGTGGCGTTCTACGAAGTGCACCAGTTCACCGTCTTTGAAGATGGCAATAGCCGGAGAAGACGGAGGATAAGGAAGCGTATATTCCCTGGCACGTTGTGTAGCTTCTTTGTCTACACCGGCGAAAACTGTTCCCAGGTGTTGTGGTTTTTTATTGGCCAGTTCTAAGGCTTTCTTCACGCCTGGTCTTGCACTACCTGCTGCGCAACCGCATACAGAGTTGATGACTACGATGGAAGTACCTTTCTCTTTCATGAAAGAGTCTACTTCAGATGCTGTTTTTAATTCTTGAAAACCGATGCTGCTTAAGTCGTTGCGCATCGGAGCTACCAGTGCTTCAGGATACATAGTTTTAGTTTTTATTTAGTGAAGGTCTGTTTTACATGAAGCCTAATTCTAATTTCGCGGCTTCGGTCATCATGTCTTGCGACCATGGTGGATCGAAAGTTACTTCTACGGTTACATCGCCTACTCCCTCGATCTCTCTGATGCGCTGCTCTACTTCAGCAGGCAGGCTCGCCGCAGACGGACAGTTGGGTGTAGTCAATGTCATTTGTACAAATATATTATTGATAGGGAAAGCGCTGACTTCATAGATCAATCCCAGTTCATAGATGTTAACAGGGATTTCCGGATCAAAAACCTGTTTGATTTTCTCCAGCGCTTTTTCTTTCAGCTCATCCAATGCAATAGGTTCTGCCGTTGTCATGTCAATGTTTTTTTTCTTGTTCCAGAAATAGGAGAGCTTTTAATTTCATTGTTTTCAGCATACTGGCCAGTCCGTTGGAACGGGTCATGGACAAGTGGCTCTGCATGCCGATTTTTTCGATGAAATACAATTCGCTTTTTACAATGTCTTCCGCTTTATGTCCGGATAATACTTTTATCAGCAAGCTGATTAATCCTTTGGAGATAATGGCATCGCTGTCGGCATAGAAATAAACCAGGCCATTTTTGTGTTCCGCTTGCAGCCAGACCTGCGATTGGCATCCTCTGACCAGGTTCGCTTCTGTTTTGTATTCCGCTGCTAACGGAGCTAGATTTTTTCCGCATTCGATGATGTAGGCGTATTTATCGTCCCAATTATCAAATAGAGAAAAATCTTCAATGACTTCTTTTTGTATATCGTCTATGGAAATATTCATCTGAATAGTTTAATGGCTTTCTTCAATCCTGCTTCCAAACGGTCTATTTCTTCGATTGTATTGTAAACAGCAAAAGAGGCCCGGGAAGTTCCGGTGATGCACAATCGCCCCATTAAAGGTTGTGTACAGTGATGTCCGGTACGGATGGCAATACCTTCTTTGTCTAATATAATACCCAGGTCCTGGTGATGAATGTCG
>DATHPB010000276.1:0-4031 GCA_035484295.1 Cytophagaceae bacterium | reverse complement strand
AACAGAAGTAAAAACTGTGGAAGGAATGCAATTCGACAGAGGATACCTTTCTCCTTACTTTGTAACTAACACAGAGAAGATGGAAACCGAATTCGATCATGCTTACATCCTGATCTATGACAAGAAAATTTCTTCTATGAAAGAATTGCTTCCTTTGTTGGAACAGGTGGTTCAAACAGGAAAAGCGTTGGTGATCATCTCTGAAGACTTAGACGGTGAAGCATTGGCAACATTAGTTGTAAACAAGATCAGAGGTGCGCTGAAAATTGCCGCTGTAAAAGCTCCAGGGTTCGGAGACAGAAGAAAAGCCATGTTGGAAGACATCGCTATATTGACAGGCGGAACAGTGATCAGTGAAGAAGGTGGTTACAAATTGGAAAATGCCAAATTAGAACACCTGGGTACTGCAGAAAAAATCATCATCGACAAAGACAACACTACCATTGTAAACGGTAGCGGTAAAAAAGAAAACATCGTTGGTCGTGTGAACCAGATCAAAGCTCAGATGGAAAATACCACATCTGATTACGATAAGGAAAAACTTCAAGAGCGTTTGGCCAAATTATCTGGTGGTGTAGCTATCATGTACATTGGTGCTGCTACAGAAGTAGAAATGAAAGAAAAGAAAGACCGAGTGGATGATGCTTTGCACGCTACACGCGCCGCGGTAGAAGAAGGTATCGTTCCAGGCGGTGGTATTGCATTGATCCGTGCTTCTAAAGCATTAGAGTCTGTAAAAACATTAAACGAAGACGAGAAAACAGGTGTCAATATCATTCGTATTGCCATTGAAGCTCCATTGAGAACGATCGTGAGCAATTCAGGATTGGAAAGCTCCGTAATCGTACAAAAGGTAAAAGAAGGAACAGCTGATTTCGGATACAATGCAAGAGAAGACAAATATGAAAACTTCTTTGCAGCAGGAATCATCGATCCGACTAAAGTAACTCGTCTGGCACTTGAAAATGCCGCTTCAGTTGCTGCGCTTTTGTTAACCACAGAATGCGTAGTAGCAGACAATCCAGAAGATGCTGCTGCTAGCATGCCTCCAATGGGTGGAGGAATGGGTGGAATGATGTAATATATTCTGAATTAACTCAAAAAACTCCCGGCAAAACCGGGAGTTTTTTTTTGCTTATTGAAGCCACAACATCTAACTTAGAATACAGGTACTGAAGCTCCTAAAATGATTCACACAAACATAGTTTCTAAGTGGGTATACGAACATTATTTGTTTTACCTCTTTCTTTGTATCGCGGATTGTGATTGTTTTATTTCCGATGAAGAGATTCAGGAAATTAAAGAAGAAGCCTTTAAACACTGGCCTTCAGAAAGTGTGAGTGCACTGTATAAAACAGTACATAATGAGTTTATATCTCATTCAGAAGAAGAAAAAACCAAGTTCATCAGTGATAACGCGGGGCATTTTTTACGTACTCCGATAGTCCGCAAAAAAGCCATTCAACACCTGGAAAAAATGGTCTCTAAACAAGACGGTGACAACGAAGAATATGTAATGTTTCGATACATTCGTAAAGTCATCAACAACCTCAAATAATTATTTTGATCAACATACCCCCATTCACCCAAGCACTGATTTTTGACATCGATGGAACTTTAGCTGATACGATGTCTGTCCATTACGAAGCCTGTCAAACAGTTTGCCGTAAAAGAGGTTTTGATTTTCCGTTGGATTATTTCTACGCTAAAGCCGGTATTCCTACCCTTTCTGTATTTGTTATGCTGATGCAAGATCTTCATTTACCTTACGATGGTTTGGAATTGGGACATGAAAAAGAAGAAGTTTTCCTGACATTAATTGACAAAGTACAACCCATGCCGATTGTTGCTGATTTGGCTAAAGCTTATTACGGGAAACTGCCAATGGCATTAGGCACAGGCGGAGGCAGAGAAGTTGCTTCTCGCATCATGGAAGTTATAGGTATGCAAGACCTGTTCGAAGTCATGATTACCGCTGATGATGTGCTGTTTCCTAAACCACATCCTGAAACATTTTTAAAAGCCGCTGAATTTTTAAAAATCGCACCCGAATACTGTCTTGTTTTTGAAGATGGTCAACCGGGTATAGACGCAGCCATCGCAGGTGGTATGCCCTATACAGACGTCAGACCATTTACGCCGAAAATAAAATACGCAGGATAAAGATTATTCCTGTATATATCTTTTTTCCTTATACCTCATTGCCACAAAAATAAACAGCACCGCCACTGCAAACATCATCGCTGCAAAGAACAGGTAGTATTGTACACCTGTAAAAATGCTATTCCCATGTTCATCTGCAATCATAGCGTTGATAAATGCCGTTACAAAATTGCCCAACGATATGGACAATAAAAACAATCCCATTACTACAGACTTCATGGCATTAGGTGCTTGCGTATACGAGAATTCCAAACCAGTGCCATATACCATAACTTCTGCTACAATCAATACAAAGAATGCAAGCACTTGCCACCAGATACTGATGGTTACACTATTACTCAAGTGCCATTCGATCCATGCTACTATAAGAAAACAAAGTACAGTAATAAACATACCAATTGACATTTTACGCAAAGGAGTCAATGGGAAAAAACTGCTGATTGCCGGATATACGTAGAGTACAAACAATGGAACCAGTATCAATACAAACAATGGATTAGCTGCTTGTACCTGGTCTGGAAGCAGTTCAAACTTCAAAAACGACAAAGCATCTATACCCATAGATAAATCTACATGTTTGTCCATGAAAGGACTTTTCGCTTGCAATACCCAAGCCGATGCATTCTGTTCGTATAAAGACCAAAAGAATACACAGCAACCGAAGATGGATAACAATCCACCTATTGCTTTAGCTCCTTCTCTCGTAAATACTTCTTTTTTATAGGTAGCCCAACCTACTGCCGGCAATTTTTTATAACTGTTTCTTCCTAACCAGAAAATGACAGTGGCAATGAACATCAGAATACCAGGAATACCGAAAGCCACAGAAGCACCGAAATGCTCCAGTACAAGAGGAATCAAAACAGTAGATATCAAAGCACCGAAATTTACTGACATATAAAAATAGTTGAAGACCTTTTCAATGAGGTGATTATTTTTCGCTGAGAACTGATCGCCAAGATTTGCTGAGACACAAGGCTTAATGCCACCAGAACCAATCGCTATCAAGGTCAATCCTATTGCCAAACCTGTCCTCGTATCGTCCAGAGCAAGGGCTAAATGCCCAAGACAATAAACAACAGAAAGCGTAAGTATTGTTTTATACTTTCCCCAAAAAGCATCGGCTATGAACGCACCTATAATGGGGAAAAAATAAACACCCATAGAAAATGTATGGTACCAGACTTTGCTTTCTTCATCTCCCATGGGTGCTTTATGGCCCATATTATCCATCAGGTATTCGGTCATAAAAACCGTCAAAATGGCTCGCATTCCATAATAACTAAACCGTTCAGCTATCTCATTACTAATAATATACGGTATACCAGAAGGCATTTTATCCGATCTTTCGTCCAAGCCCATTGACCTTATTATAATTATATTTTCCTAAGTATAGGTATTTTTGGAAATTATTCATACCTTTGCACAAAGAAAAGCGGAATTAGCCTTACCCGGCCATCGTTTTAATTTAGTTAATAGGTTGAGCTTAATCATTTTGCTTCTAGTTCAACGCCGGGTCATTTAATTTCCGGTGTGAACATATTATGGAAGAGATTATCTCGACAAATGGATTCGAAGGACTAGGTCTTTCTGAAACCGCAATGCAAGCTATTGAAAAAGCTGGCTACACTATTCCATCGCCTATTCAAGCTCAGGCGATCCCCGAAATTTTAAACGGTCGTGACATCATCGGTCAAGCACAAACAGGGACTGGTAAAACAGCTGCTTTTGGGCTTCCTGCATTGGAAAAAATCGATGTGACAGACAGAAGCACGCAAGCCTTGATTCTTTGTCCTACAAGAGAACTGGCTTTGCAAGTGTGTAATGAATTGAAAAAACTTTCCTACGGCAAAAGAGGGTTATCAATT
>DATHPB010000275.1:0-9819 GCA_035484295.1 Cytophagaceae bacterium | reverse complement strand
AGAAGGTTTTTTCATCAGGTATTTTTCTCTGGCAAATTTTTCCAACTGCTGTTTATTACTCAATAAAGCTTCACGCTCTGTTTTTACTTCTTCAATTTTTTCAGTGTAATAACGTTGATCCTCTTCCAATCGAATAAGTTGCTTTTTCATTCGTATCTGATTGATAAAATCATTCGTATCAAAAAACATCATCCATATCAAAAATCCTAAAGCAAAAAGGAAATAGAAACTTTTGAAAAAGGGAGGAATTTTCGATAACATGATCACGTTATTTTGCTACCACAAGATACGCATTTAAAACAATATTATAAATCAGAAAAAATCCATTCATTTAAATTAAATCTTACACCCTTCACTTCATATGAATGACTAGCGATTGTTCATGGATAAAAAAAGAGCCTGGTCAAATGACCAGGCTCTTTTATAAATTCCAGTAAAAACAGATGTCTTATCTTCTGAATTTTTTTCCAGGGAAATAAGCTGTCTCACCTAATTCTTCTTCTATTCTAAGCAACTGATTATATTTAGCCATACGATCAGATCGAGAACAAGAACCCGTTTTAATTTGACCACAATTCAATGCTACCGCTAAATCAGCAATCGTGTTATCTTCTGTTTCACCACTTCTGTGACTCATGACAGTTGTATAGCTTGCTCTTTGAGCCATAGATACAGCACTGATCGTTTCAGTCAACGAACCAATTTGATTTACTTTTACTAAAATAGAGTTGGCAATTTTCTTATCGATACCTTCTTGCAAACGTGTTACATTGGTTACAAACAAGTCATCTCCTACTAACTGTACCTTATCACCTACAAGGTTTGTCAATTCTTTCCATCCTGACCAATCGTCTTCAGACATGCCATCTTCAATAGAAGCGATAGGATAACGCTTTGCCAAGTCAGCCCAGAACGCAGCCATTTGAGAAGAAGTTAACTTCTCACCTGTCGATTTTTTCAAGTGGTATAATTTTGAATCCGCATCGTAAAACTCAGATGCTGCAGCATCGAAGGCTATCATTACGTCTTCACCTGGTCTAAAACCAGCGGCTTCGATCGCTTGAATTACAATTTTCAAAGCTTCTTCGTTAGATGCGATGTTTGGAGCAAATCCACCTTCATCACCAACGTTAGTCGACATTTTATTCGCCTTCAATACTTTTGCCAGGTTATGGAAAATCTCAGACCCCATCTTCATAGCATGAGTAAATGATTGTGCACCTACAGGCATGATCATGAATTCCTGAAAATCGATAGAGTTGTCAGCATGACTTCCTCCATTTAAGATATTCATCATTGGAACAGGCAACGTATTCGCACTTACGCCACCGATGTAACGATACAATGGAACGTTTGCTTCTTGTGCGGCTGCTTTAGCCAAAGCCAGAGACACACCAAGTATAGCATTTGCACCTAATTTGCCTTTGTTAGAAGTACCATCCAATTCGATCATGATCTTGTCTAGCAAGTTTTGTTCGAATACAGAAGCGCCCAACAATTCAGGACCTATGATTTCATTAACATTGTGAACAGCTTTCAATACGCCTTTGCCCATATAGGCAGACTTGTCGCCATCTCTCAATTCTACCGCCTCGTGAGTACCTGTAGAAGCTCCTGATGGTACGGCAGCACGGCCAACAAAACCATTTTCAGTGCGCACATCTACTTCTACTGTGGGGTTACCTCTTGAATCAAAAATCTGTCTGGCAACGATTTGTTCTATTAGACTCATGTTATAAAAGTTTAAATTATTACGTTTTATTATTTGGAAAGCAATTTAACAAAATCATCAAACAAATAAGCAGAATCATGAGGTCCTGGTGCTGCTTCCGGATGATGTTGCACAGAGAAGGCGGGTTTGTTTTTCATCCTGATGCCTTCTACTGTATTGTCGTTAAGATTGATATGTGTAATTTCTACATTCGGATTTTTATCCACTTCACTTGCATCTACTGCAAACCCATGGTTTTGTGAAGTAATTTCCGACATGCCTGTAATCAGGTTTTTTACCGGATGGTTTAACCCTCTGTGTCCGTTGTGCATTTTGTAAGTAGGTATACCGTTAGCTTCTGCCAGGATTTGATGTCCTAAGCAAATGCCGAACAACGGTTTTTCAGCTTTCAAAATTTCTTTTACTGTATTGATGGCATAGGTTGTTGCAGAAGGATCACCAGGCCCGTTGGAAATGAAGTATCCATCAGGCTTCCAGGCTTGCATTTCTTCAAAGGTTGTTTGCGAAGGGAAAACCTTGCAATAAATATCTCTTTGGGTAAAATTATTTAAGATGTTGCGTTTAACACCTAAATCTAATACTGCCACCTTCTTTTTGGCATTGGGATCGCCTAAGAAATAAGCTTCTTTCGTACTTACTTTACTCGACAATTCAAGACCAGACATCGAAGGTACTTTTGAAACGATTTCTTTCAATTTTTCCAGGTCTTCGATTTCAGAAGATATCACCGCATTCATCGCTCCCTTATCTCTTACCAACCTTACTATTTCACGGGTATCTACTTCACTGATCCCAACCACTCCATTCTTTTCAAAATATGCCTGAAGAGAATCTGTAGCATCTTTTCTAGAATACATCGACGAAAAACCGCGACAAACTAACCCACTAAATTTGATCGTATCTGATTCTGTATCAATATCCATCGTACCATAATTACCAATATGACTATTGGTATTGATAATGATTTGACCGAAATAAGAAGGATCTGTATAAAGTTCTTGATAGCCTGTCATACCGGTATTAAAGCAGATTTCACCGGTCGTGGTTCCAATTTTACCAACAGCAATACCTTTAAAGTATGTGCCATCCGCTAGCATCAAGTACGCTGGTTTTCTATCTATGTATTTCATGAGTTTCTATTTAGGCAAATAAAAAAAGGATTTGACAAAAGTCAAATCCTTTTTTGTTACTATTCTGTAGTCTTTATCACTATTAGATAAATCTGTAGCAAGTCAATTAGCTTATTCTGATTTTTCAGATGCAGTAGATGTTTCAGACGCTTCAGCTGTAGGAGCTGTAGTTTCACCTTTTTTACCAGTGGTACGACGGCTTCTTCTTGTCGTAGCTTTCACTTTCGTATCTTTTGAGTAGTTTTCGTTGTAATCAACCAACTCAATAATGCACATATCAGCATTATCACCCAAACGGTTTCCTGTTTTAAGGATACGAGTATAGCCACCTGGTCTTGTAGCGATTTTTTCAGCCACTCCACCGAAAAGCTCTTTCAGAGTTTCTTTATTTTGTAAGTAAGAGAAGACAACTCTTCTTGAGTGTGTAGAATCTGTTTTTGCTTTAGTAAGCAAAGGCTCAACATATTTTCTAAGCGCTTTAGCTTTAGCAACTGTTGTTGAGATTCTTTTGTTGACAATCAAAGAAGAAGCCATGTTTGAAAGTAAAGCTCTTCTGTGAGAAGTCGTTCTGCCTAAATGATTTATTTTTTTACCGTGTCTCATTTCCTGTTATTCTTCATCAATTTTATATCTTGAAACATCCATACCGAAAGACAAGTTTTTGTCCTGGATCAATTGTTCCAATTCTGCCAAAGACTTCTTACCGAAGTTTCTGAATTTCATCATATCTGAGATATCAAGAGCAGCCAATTCGCCCAATGTCTTGATATCAGCTGCTTTCAAGCAATTGTATGCACGGACTGAAAGGTCAAGATCAGCAAGGTTAGTCTTAAGAAGTTTTCTCATGTGTAAGAATTCTTCGTCTACAGTTTCCTCTTCTTCCGCTTTCACTGATTCAAACGTCATCGTTTGATCAGAGAATAACATGAAGTGTTTGATCAAGATATTAGCAGATCCTTTCAAGGCATCTTCTGGGTGAATAGAACCATCAGTTAAGATTTCAAGAACCAATTTCTCATAATCTGTTTTTTGCTCTACCCTTGTATTCTCAATGCTGAATTTTACATTTTTGATTGGCGTAAAGATCGCATCAATCGGAATATAACCGAATACTTGCTCAGATGGTTTGTTTTCTTCTGCTGGTACATATCCTCTTCCTTTTTCAATTGACAATTCAATTTCAAAGTTGGTAGAAGAATCCAGATTAGCGATAACAAAGTCAGGATTTAATATTTGATAAGCAGATGTAAATTTAGCGATATCACCAGCAGTGAACACTTCTTGTTTCTTTACATTTACAACGATTCTGCTTTCGTTGACTTCAGATATCTTTTTGAAACGCACTTGTTTCAAATTAAGAATGATCTCAGTGACATCTTCTTTAACACCCGCGATTGTAGAGAACTCATGCAAAACACCAGGAATTTTGATACCGGTGATAGCATAACCTTCTAAAGAAGACAATAATATTCTTCTAAGAGCATTACCTATTGTTACTCCATATCCTTTTTCAAGCGGTTTGAATTCAAACAGACCATGAAAATCGTCTGCTTTTTCCATTACCACTTTTTCAGGCATTTGAAATGATAATATTGACATATAATATAACCGGGTTAAATTATTCTGATTAAGAAACTCTATTATTTTGAGTACAATTCGACAATCAATTGCTCTTGAATCGGCTCAGGAATCTCATCTCTTTGAGGATAAGAAACAAACTTACCTGTCAATTGAGCAGTATCCCACTCTAACCATGAGAACCTTTTGCCACCACGCACAGACAAGCTGTCTGCGATCACTTCCAATGCTTTTGATTTTTCACGTACTGAAACGATATCACCTGGTTTCAAAGAGTAAGACGGAATATTTACCAATTCTCCGTTTACCAAGATGTGTTTGTGAAGTACCAGTTGTCTTGCTCCACGACGTGTAGTAGCGACGCCCAATCTGTATACGGTATTGTCCAAACGAGCTTCCAGGAATTTCAACAAGTTTTCACCTGTAATACCTTGCTTGCGAGAAGCTTTATCAAATGTTTTAGCAAATTGTCTTTCCAACACACCATAGATGTATTTCACTTTCTGCTTTTCGCTCAATTGAACGGAATATTCAGAAGCTTTTCTTTTTCTATTTCTACCGTGCATCCCCGGAGGATAGGCTTTCTTTTGAAGCGCCTTACTCTCACCAAGTATCGGTTGGTTGAACTTTCTTGAGATTTTAACTTTGGGACCTGTATAACGAGCCATTTTCCCTGTATTTTATTGGATATAAATAATAATCGAACTGCTAATTAAACTCTTCTACGCTTAGGAGGTCTGCAACCGTTATGCGGAAGAGGAGTAACGTCTTTTATCAAAGATACTTCAATACCTACATTTTGGATGGTACGAATAGCAGATTCTCTACCTGCTCCAGGACCTTTAACAAAAACTTCTACCTTGCGCAAGCCTAAATCAAATGCCACTTGTGCACAAGTTTGAGCTGCTACTTGTGCAGCATATGGAGTGTTTTTCTTAGACCCTCTGAAACCCATTTTGCCGGCAGAAGACCAAGAAATTACTTGACCATTGTTATTTGTTACAGAGATAATGATGTTGTTGAACGTAGATTGGATGTGTACTTGTCCAACCGATTCTACTACCACTACTCTTTTCTTAGCTTTATCCTTTCTCTTGGATGTTTGTTGCTGAGCCATATCAGAATTCCTTATCTATTACTTAGTAACTTTCTTCTTGTTCGCAACAGTTTTTCTCTTACCCTTACGAGTACGGCTGTTGTTCTTTGTTCTTTGGCCACGAACTGGCAAACCTTTTCTATGTCTCAAGCCTCTGTAACAGCCGATATCCATTAGACGTTTGATACTCAATTGTATTTCAGATTTCAAAACACCTTCTGTTTTGAATTCACCAGAGATTATAGTACGAATCGCTTGAGATTCATCATCATTCCACTCTGATACTACTTTATCCCAATCAACGCCTGCTTTTGTCAAAATCTTTTGAGCAGAACGACGACCTATTCCGAATATGTAGGTCAAAGCGATTTCACCACGCTTACGATCTGGTATATCTACACCTGCAATCCTTGCCATAATAATTAACCTTGTCTTTGTTTAAACCTAGGGTTCTTTTTGTTAATAACGTATAGTTTGCCGTTGCGTCTAATCAACTTGCAGTCTACACTTCTTTTCTTAACGGAAGTTTTAACTTTCATTTTGGTAATCTATTTATACCTGTAAACTATTCTACCTCTGCTCAAATCATACGGAGTCATTTCCAAACGGACCTTATCTCCCGGTAAGATTTTGATATAGTGCATTCTCATTTTACCTGAAATGGTTGCAATTAACGTATGTCCATTTCCCAACTCCACTCTAAACATAGCATTGGACAGTGCTTCTACGATAGTACCGTCTTGTTCAATGTTTGCTTGTTTTGCCATGTTTATTTATTACTATTCTCTATTTCTTCTATGTACTTAAATGTCGTCAGAATTTCTGCTTTATCCTTTCTGATTACAACTGTATGCTCAAAATGAGCGGAAGGTTTTTTATCAGAAGTTCTGATAGTCCATCCATCCTCTTCTTGTACGATACTTTTTTTCCCTAGGTTGATCATCGGTTCGATGGCGATTACCATTCCAGATACTAACTTAGGTCCATTCCCTCTTTTTCCGTAATTAGGAACTTCGGGTTTTTCATGAAGCTTCTTTCCTACTCCATGTCCGACCAATTCTCTAACGACTCCGTAACCGAAATCTTCTACATAAGATTGAATGGCATAACTGATATCTCCTACTCTGTTTCCTTCAATGGCATTTTCTATTCCAAGGTAAAGCGATCGTTTCGTTGCTTTTAACAAGTTTGAAACTTCTTCACTCACTTTGCCTACTGGATACGTATAAGCGCTATCGCTATGAAATCCTTTCCAAAACACACCGCAGTCAACAGATATTATATCTCCTTCTTTCAATTCATATTGGCCGGGAAACCCATGTACTACCTGATCGTTAACCGATATACAAAGCGTACTTGGAAAGCCATTGTATCCCTTGAATGAAGGTTTTCCACCTGATTCTGCAATGAAATCAAATGCCATTTTATCCAGCTCGATGGTTTTGATTCCTGGTTTAATGGCTCTGGCAATTAAACCATGTGCACGTCCAAGGATATCAGCTCCTTCTTTAATGATTTCAATTTCTTCTTCTGTCTTGTAATAAATCATCTTCTATGATTTATCAAGTTTATACTGCAACCGGAGATTCTGTACGACCTTTTAAGCGACCAGACTTCATCATCCCTTCGTAATGACGCATTAATAAATAACTTTCAATTTGTTGTAATGTATCTAACACTACACCAATCATAATCAACAAAGATGTTCCTCCAAAGAAGTATGAAAATTCTCTGGTGATATTAGCCATGTTTGCGAAAGCTGGTAAGACAGCAACTAACGCTAAGAAAATAGCACCTGGGAAAGTAATTTTTGTTAACACATCGTCAATGTATTCTGATGTTTGTTGCCCTGGTTTAACACCTGGTATAAAACCTCCGTTACGTTTTAGATCTTCCGCCATTTGCTGAGGGTTCACAGTAATGGCTGTATAAAAGAAAGTAAACACAATAATCAATGTAGCAAATGTTAAATTATATTGCCAAGATGTAAAGTCAGCAAATGCAACTCCAATAGACTGTGCCCAATCATTTCCTTCACCTAAGAAAGGTGTAATCAATGCCGGAACAAACATAACCGATTGAGCAAAGATGATTGGCATTACACCAGCACCTATCAATTTCAATGGCACATATTGTCTTTGTCCACCGTATACTTTATTACCAACTACCTGTTTTGCATATTGCACGGCTATCCTTCGAGTGGCTTGAGTCAAAGCTACTACAGCCATTACAACACCAAACAACGCAAAGAACTCAATCAACAATGGTAGTGCACCTTGCAATTTCTTATGATCCACTTCAATCAAGATTGCAGAAGGTAATCTAGAAATGATACCCACCATAATCAACATGGAAATACCATTACCAATGCCTTTTTCTGTAATTCTTTCTCCCATCCACATACAAAACATTGTTCCTGCTACTAAAGCAATGATGCGAACAAAGTTCATATAAACAGAATCCATTCCTGGATAAATATTTTCAGGTTTAACGAATGCAGCTAAGTAACCTATAGACTGAGCAAGAGTAATCACAATAGTCAGCAAACGTGTGTACTGATTAATTTTCTTTCTCCCCGACTCTCCATCTTTTTGCAATTTCTGAAAGTGAGGAACAGCAAACGTAAGAAGTTGAAGAACGATTGAAGCTGAGATGTAAGGCATAATACCTAATCCAAAAACGGATACGTTATTGAATGCACCACCGCTAAATACATTTATAATACCTAAAAGACCTTCATTTGCTCCATCGGATTTAATCGTAGAAGGATCTATGCCAGGTAACACAATAAAAGAACCAAGTCTGAATACAACCAAGAACACAAGGGTCATGATTATTCTCATTCTCAATTCCTCTATCGAGAAAATATTTTTAATCGTACTAAAAAACTTCTTCATTACACGAATTATATAACAGAAGTTGAACCGCCGGCTTTAGTAATGGCTTCTATTGCAGACTCAGAAAAAGCATGTGCTTTTACTTCACCCTTAAATCCTTTTAGCTCACCTCTTCCCAATACTTTAACTTTATCTCTTTTGGCCACTAACCCATTATTATACAACAATTCAGGGTCAATAACCGTAGCTTTTGTTTTTTCAACAAGCGCCTGAAGAATATCAAGATTGATTGCTTTGAATTCAATTTTATTCAAAGGAGTAAATCCAAATTTAGGAACACGTCTGTAAAGTGGCATCTGACCACCTTCAAAACCTGGTTTAGAAGAGTAACCGGATCTTGATTGGGCACCTTTATGACCTCTTGTTGAGGTGCCACCCATTCCCGAACCTGATCCTCTACCTACTCTTTTTCTTGATTGCGTAGACCCTTTAGCAGGTCTTAGTGAATTTAATTTCATCGCTATATCTTACTATTTTTCAACAACTACCATGTGAACCACTTTGTCTACCATTCCTTGAATTTGAGGAGTAAGTGTATGTTCTACAGTTTGATGAATTTTACCTAAACCTAATGACTCCAATACTCTTTTTTGAGCTATTGGTCTTTTAATTGCACTTTTAACCTGAGTTATTTTAATCTTGCTCATGATGCTTATTAACCATTAAACACTTTTGCCAATGTAACACGTCTTTGCATTGCTACTTGATGAGGAGCTCTCATTTTAATCAATGCATCAAACGTTGCTTTCACCACGTTGTGAGGGTTAGAGGAACCTTTTGATTTTGCCAAAACGTCTTTAACTCCTGCACTTTCCAATACCGCGCGCATCGCACCACCTGCGATTACTCCAGTACCAGGTGCTGCTGGCTTCACATAAACGAAACCACCGCTGTACTTTCCTATCATTTCATGAGGCAAAGTTCCGTTCAATACCGGCACTTTGATTAAATTTTTCTTTGCGTCGTCTACAGCTTTACTAATAGCATCTGTGACTTCATTTGCTTTACCTAAGCCGTATCCAACTACACCATTACCATCACCTACTACAACTATTGCTGAGAAGCTAAATCTTCTACCACCCTTAACAACTTTCGCTACCCTATTAATGGCAACTACTTTCTCTTTGAGTTCGATTTCGCTTGCTTTTACTGATCTGATATTTACTTGAGACATAACTCTTTGTTAATGCTAATTAGAAATTAAGACCACCTTGTCTTGCACCTTCAGCCAAAGCTTTGATACGTCCGTGGTATAAATAACCTCCACGATCGAACACAACATCTTTGATACCAGCAGCAATCGCCTTTTCAGCCAATTTCTTACCTACCAGAGTAGAGATTTCAACCTTAGTGCCTTTTTCTTTTTTTAATTCAACCGATGATGTA
>DATHPB010000274.1:0-2506 GCA_035484295.1 Cytophagaceae bacterium | reverse complement strand
TCCTACCTATCGCCTGCCGGGACTTACACACGTCAAAAACAACGATGTTGTCGTTTTCAACTGGCCGGACGATAAAGGATATCCAACCGATCTAAAAACAAATTACATCAAACGTTGTATCGGAATAGCCGGCGACACATTGCAGATCAAAAACCGTCAAGTCTTTATCAATGGCAAAGCCGTTGCACCTCCTGCAGAAATGCAATACACCTACAAAGTAACAACCAATGGCATGGTGAGCGATCACATCTTTTCCAAGTACAAGATTGCTAACTATGGAGATTATAAAAAGAACCTGCAATTGTTTTCCGATACAACAAGCGGTTATGTCATAGACATGACTCCTAAGCTTGCCAAACAATTGATCGAAGACCGTGTCGCATTAAAAGTAGAGCTGTTTGACATGTCTGACGACATGTACCATACCGCACTGTTCCCTATGTCAAAATATTCTGCTTCCTGGGACATTGACAACTTCGGTCCTTTATGGATTCCCAAAGAAGGCGCCACCATTATGTTAGATTCACAAAATGTAGCAACCTATGAAACAACCATTCGCAATTACGAAGGATGGAAGTCGGTAGAAAATAAAGGAAATTACTTACTGATAAACGGACAAAAAGTAACACAGTATACTTTTCAGCAAAATTATTATTTCATGATGGGAGATAACCGGCACAACTCGCTGGATTCGCGCTATTGGGGCTTTGTTCCTGCTGATCATATTGTCGGTAAAGCATTCATCATCTGGTTATCATTAGATCCTGAAGAAGGGCTGTTCCACAAAGTACGTTGGAAAAGATTATTCAATCTCATAGATTAATCATCCACATTCATTTCTTTGCACCATGCGCTCTGCTTTTCACAGGTGGAGCGCATTTATTTTTTTAGGCATAGATTGCAAAAAATGCAGGTTCGAATGAGTTTCCAGATGTGTTTTTTCTGGACATCAACATACCTGTCATGGACGATTGGGAATTTCTGTAAGAGTACCCAAATAACCCAAACGGTAAACGTATACATCCTTATCCAAAGACCTTTTGCCTAAAATAATTTCCTTTCCTGTTGACCGAAAAACCCTGATGCTGCATCTGGGCTGTTTCTTTCATGGGAAATAAAAAAGTCCTCTATCTTCATGATAACATATCGGATAAAAAGACGTATATTCAGTGTTTGTTTACATCAATTTGAACTATGCTAGAAGGGAAAAAGCTGATTTTAGCGACCAAACCATTTGCCAAGGAAAATCGTTCCGAAAGCTGGCTGCACACCATCTCCACACTTACACTGCTTGTCATTAGTTATTCCTCTATTTTCATTGTTAACGCATTGGCATTGAAAATAATATTCTGCTTGTTAGCCAGTCTGATTTCACTCAGAATGTTCATCATTTACCACGATTATTTACACAAAACCATTTTACAAAAATCAACCGCTGCCAACATCATTTTCACTTTGTTTGGCCTGTATATACTTGCTCCCAGAAGCATTTGGAAAAGGTCTCACGATTACCATCACAAGCACAACAGTAAGTTGTACACTTCCAGCATCGGTTCATTTCCTGTGATTACCAAAAGAAAGTTTTTTTCGCTGAAAAAATCCGACCAATTCATTTACCTGTTCATCAGACATCCCTTCACCATCATGTTAGGTCATGTCTTTGCCTTCACTTTTGGCCTTTGCATACAACCGCTCTTACGCAGCCCAGACAAACACTGGGACGCAGCAATTGCATTAGTCATGCACTACAGCGTAGGATTCTTGCTTTACATGGCATTCGGTCCACTTAATTTCGTTTTAGGATTCCTGATGCCTGCCGTGATCTCCGGAGCCATAGGTTCTTACCTGTTTTATGCGCAACACAATTTCCCCAATACCCATTTTGAAGAAAAAGAAGGATGGACGTATATCAATGCAGCGATGCTTTCATCCAGTTATATGAAGATGAACAAAGTCATGCACTGGTTTACCGGCAATATCGGCTATCATCACATCCATCACTTGAACGCAAGGATTCCATTTTACAGACTTCCAGAAGCTTTCCACAAAATACCCGAATTGCAACAGGTAAAATGCACGACATTGAATCCGGTAGAAATATTCCGGTGCTTACGGTTGAAAGTATGGGACACCGAAAAAAAATGTATGATCGGGCACCGGGAGATGGCAACAAAAGCCTGATCGTTGTTGACTGTTTTATCGATTACTTATCGCTTAAACAGTCCCTTCTACCACTCTATCGGCTTCAATCCTTTACTTTTCAAATAATCATTGGTCTTGCTGAAATGTTTACATCCCATAAAACCATTATACGCTGAAAACGGTGATGGATGGGCTGCTTTCAATACCAAATGTTTTTTCGTATCAATAAAGCTTCCCTTTTTTTGCGCATAAGCTCCCCACAATAAAAAAACAAGATGTTCTTTTTCTTCATTCAGTACTTGGATCACTGCATCCGTAAATTCTTCCCATCCCTTATTTTGATGAGAACCGGCAGCATTAGCAC
>DATHPB010000273.1:0-3060 GCA_035484295.1 Cytophagaceae bacterium | reverse complement strand
AGCCCTCTGTCAGAAGGTACCGCTGTAAAAGTTTCTTTTGATGTAGAGAGCAGGGAATATAATGGCAAATGGTATACAGATGCCAAAGCATGGAAGGTAGAAGCCGACAACGGATCACCTTCAAAAAATTCTTCTTTCGATGACTCTTATCCAGCCGGACAGTCATTCAGTACCGGTGGAGCGGATGAATTGAATGATCTTCCTTTTTAAATAATGAATAGATAGTAGTAAGTAATAAGTTGTAAGTGTATCGTTTGTTTCATCACGTATCACTTACCGCTTATTACAGTCTAATTCTTTTCCTCTGTCAGACGGATAAACGGTACTGCATTTTTTTCTACATCCAGTACCAATGCTACATCCTCTATCATCATGAATCCAGGATGAAATACGGATCCAAGAGAGTTACCAATGTTGTCGAAAGCATATTCTCTACCAAAGTAGCTTACCTTCAAACAAGCATTACCTCTTCCTGTGAGCATATCCATAATGAAAGCGCCGTCTTCTGCCGAATAAGCAATAGGGAACTTAGCTCCGCTGGCAGTCTCTATCCAGACTTTCGCTTTCATTAAAGGAATGGAAGTAGAAGAGAAATACAACTTCCCTTTTATCCTGCAGTATTGGCGTTGCAATTGCTGCATGGGTTTCGTTGCAATCGGATGAAGGAATTGCAAGAGCGAGGTACGAATCTTCATTGCCATAATAGCCTCCTTTTTTAAAGGTTTGATTCACTTACCTATATACGCTAAATCATAGCATTTGGTGCCTGGTGTGGATAAGTTCTAGCCTTGTTTTCAGGCTGTTAGCATTATGATAACATTGACTTTTGATTAGTTTTGCTTCTCGTCTTGATCAAAAAATTTGCTTAAATGAGTTTAAACGATCATTGGAAAGAACCGGCCGTCGAAAAACACAGCCACTTACTCGTACAAAGTTACGTTCGTATCTGTAGAAAAAATTTTCCACTTAACACTTCCGTAATGCCCTTGCCAGAAGCTTTGTATAAAAGTGAGTACATCCTTGTCTCTCATGGAACCGAGGAAGATCCGATTTTCAACTATGCCAACGGCTCGGCGCAACAACTTTGGAGAATGGATTGGGAAACATTTACCCGACTACCCTCACGTTTATCGGCACGCGAAGACAAAGTTGAAAAGCGGAAAGTCGCATTGCAACAAGCTCTCAGCGAAGGTTACCTTTCAGGTTACGAAGGAATCCGGATAGACGCTACTGGAAAAGAATTCTACATCAGGGACGTCACTTTATGGAATGTGATAGATGAAGCGGGTTTAATACATGGACAGGCCGCGCTGTTTAAGCATTGGGAATATATTAAGTAACGTAGGTTTCGTTACCTTTTCTTTATTCGAGTGATCTCAATACATCCATGATTTCCCCTACTATGCTGTTTCCTTTATCTTCAGCATACCACCTGAACAATGCATTGGCCATTTCTTTCTGATTAAAGTCCGGGCGTTGTTTCATTTCGGTAACGATCTCTTGGGCGCCCGCAGGACGAGGTCCCCAATCGGCCAGCACACGATGAGTCATGGGATCTATGAGTATTAATTTTGGAATGGATCGGCCACCGTTTGTTAAAAATTTATCCATGATCTCTAGGTGTTCGTCCCGAAGAATGATTTTCAAATCTACCATCGGTAAAACCTTAGCCAAAGCTGCTGCGACAGGAATGGAATAAGAAGCGTCACCACACCACGCTTCTGAAATCAATAAGAATTCATATGGTTTCGTAATTTTCTGCGAAAGATCATCAGGAATAGACAAAAGTCCTTCCGCCTCTTTCATGCGTTCAACATTTTGACGGGTATAGTCCACATAAAATGCTGACTGATTGCTCCCTGTCGTATTGTTCTTAACCAACAACTGATCTATGAGCTGACGGTATTGACTATAGGTATAGGTTCCTGAAAGTTCGCTTACCGCAATGAACTGCCCTTCTAATGCTTTTTTCATGATCCTCAAACATAGGTATAGTTTCTATAATTCCCGTTTGAAAATTTTTTTGATACCCCTTCTCAATTTTAGCTGGAAAAGAAGGATTTAAAATCAAATAGGTCTACCTTTACGCTCTTTAAAAAATACCCATTATGCAAATAGCTAACCACTCAGTAGTTGAACTTAATTACGAACTTCGTCTTGACAGTCCAAACAGTGACGCCTTTGAAACAACGACACCTGAAAATCCTTTTGTGTTTTTGTTTGGCGCAAACAATGTACTTCCTGATTTTGAAACACACCTTAACGGTTTGAAAACCGGAGATAAATTTTCTTTTTCTATCAGCTCTGAAAACGGCTATGGCGAATACGATGAGGAAGCTGTCGTAGAACTACCTAAAAGCATTTTCGAATTTGAAGGAAAATTTGACGAAAACATGGTGAAAGCAGGCAACGTACTTCCTATGCGCGATCAAGACGGTCATGCAATGAATGGAACCGTTGTGGAAGTAAAATCCGATGTCGTAATAATGGACTTCAACCATCCTTTGGCAGGAAAAGATCTGTACTTTTCTGGGTCTATTTCAAGTGTAAGAGAGGCCACTGCTGAAGAGCTAGACCATGGACACGTTCATGGTCCACACGGACATCATCATTAATTCATAATTAAGCAGTAAGTAGAATGCACACTACTTGCTGCTTAATTCTAACGTTTTTGTTTTAATTTTTCTGCTTTTCAATTTCTTACTGTATTCTTCATGAAAAAACTTATTCTACTTTTCGCGGTATTATTGATCGAGCTTTTAGGCACACATAGTTTTGCACAAGCTTTCAAAAGGAATAATCTCATCATCAACGGTGGTATTGGTGCGGGCATTGGTTATGGATACCGTAACTTCACTGCTGCAAACCTGAACCATAGCAGCGGTGAGTTTTATGATTTGGATTTCAACTACTCGGTTGGAGTTTTTTTTCCGGTATCTGCCGAATACGCGATCTCCAATAAATTTGGTGTAGGTGCTCTGTTTCAACACGGTTCTTATGTCAATACCAATGCCGCAACTTCTTCTTCTAACAACATCGGAGTCTTCGGAGCTTTCCACT
>DATHPB010000272.1:0-3931 GCA_035484295.1 Cytophagaceae bacterium | reverse complement strand
ACCACCCGTGATCACTGCACCTGTTCCACTGTAGGACCACGCATAAGTCACTCCTGCTACATTAGTAACCGTATAAGTAATGCCTGCTGAAGTATTGCAAGGGGAAACTACACTCGGCGTAATAACGCTGGGTTGAGCAGGTGCTCCGGCTATCAACACGACAGCTAATGTTCTCGCCGTTCCATTACCACAAGCATTACTTGGAGTTACCGTCCAGGTACCATTGCTTGCTGCAGTGTAGGTCACCGTAATCGAATTGCTTGTAGAACCACCCGTGATCACTGCACCTGTTCCGCTGTAGGACCAGGCATAAGTCACTCCTGCTACATTGGTAACCGTATATGTGATGCCAGCTGAACTATTGCAAGGGGAAACTACACTCGGCGTAATAACGCTAGGTTGAGCAGGGGCTCCGGCAATCAGCGTGACAGCTAATGTTTGAGCCGTACCATTACCGCAAGCATTACTTGGAGTTACCGTCCAAGTACCATTGCTTGCTGCCGTGTAGGTCACCGTAATCGAATTGCTTGTAGAGCCAGACGTTATCACTGCACCTGTTCCACTGTAAGACCAGGCATAAGTCACTCCTGCTACATTGGTAACCGTATAGGTGATGCCAGCTGAACTATTGCAAGGAGAAACCACACTCGGTGTAATAACACTAGGTTGAGCGGGTAGCGTATTCACTGTAACGGCCATTGTTAAGGACGTATTACTGGAACAACCGCTTGCATTGATAGTACTAACAGAGATATTACCGGATGTGGCACTGGCTGAAAAAGCAACTGTCGGATTTAATGTTGTGCCATTTGTGAACGTGGCCCCGGTACCAGAATAAGACCAGGAATAAGATGTGGCTCCTGCAACTGCAGGAACTTTATAGGCTACACCTGATTGGCCTTGGCACACTGCAGCAGAACTTGTTGTAAATGAAGTGGGAGGAGACAAAACTGCCGTAGCATTAATAGTCAGGTTTGAACCATTATCACCACTCGCCGGATTCAACACACCATTCACCCTTATTCTATAACCTGAACCTGTTGACGTTCCTAATGGGATAGTGACGCTTTGTGTTGGATTAACTGCACTAAATGAAAAAATAAGCCCGGACCATAAAGTAGTTGGAGCCGCAAAACTTCCACTTGCATCTGAAAGTTCAATGACAAAGAAATCTCCTGAAGGTGCTTGATAGGTTACAGGAATAATGGAACCTGCACAAATCGGAGAAAACGCTATAGGACTTGTAGTTGTTTGAGAATAGCCATTTGTACTTAGCAAAAAAAAGCCTATTATACCTAATAAACTGCTTATGTATTTTTTATTAAAGTATAAAGCCGATAATTTTATTTGAATAGCAATGGTAAATATTTTTTTCATGACAAAACTTGAAACACACGTGAGAGAAAAAATACGTGCATTCTAGTTTTTTGTGTTTGTTAATTCGACAAACAGGTCAAATATTTAGACTAAAAGCTGTTTCAATAGGTTTATCTTATTTATTCTAAAAATAATATCTTCCCCTAAACAATAGGTCCAATTCATCAAATAATATCATATTGAGTTTAAGTATCGAGAAGACAATTCCCGATTGGAGAACAAAATAATAATGAATTTTAGGTTGTCAAGGGATAAAGAATGGAGGGTTTGTAGAAACTAACAGGAGACAAGCTTTTTGAAATAAATAGAATGATTATTTTATATTAATTTAGCATATTATTCAAAATCAAATAAACACTTCTAATACTTTTACTCCTGTATTTGTCGTAAGTACGACATGCTTGAGTGAAGCAGGGACCAACAATACATCGCCAGGTTTAATAGCTTCCGCTGTAAAATCACCTTCTACTTTTCCGTTTCCTTCTACACAAATTAAAATGGTAAAAGAATCACGTTTGCCCAATGGCAATCCGTAGTGGTGTGCCTTTTTCAGGTCAATGATATTGGTATTGAAAAATTGACTTCTTATAATTTCTGCTGAACCGTTGTCTTTCGTGACGTAAGGTGTTTTATATTCCGGATGCACCGTAAAGTCAAGTGCTTCCACCCCATCCTTCACATGCAACTCGCGCTTGTTCCCCTGATCATCTTTACGATCAAAGTCATAAATACGGTACGTGATGTCAGATGTCTGTTGAATCTCAGCCAGCATGATGCCTTTCCCGATATAATGAATCCTACCGGCAGGCATGAAAAAAACATCTCCCGATTTTACTTTTTCAAAATTCAAATAGTCAAGCGAATTGCCTTGTGCAATGGCTTTCGCATATTCTTCTTTAGTCGTCACTTTTGCAAAACCACTGTTGAGCACTGCTCCTTCATCGGTTTGCATGATGTACCACATTTCTGTTTTTCCTTTGCAGCCGTGTTTTACTTTTGCCAGCTTATCGTCCGGATGCACCTGTACGGACAAGTCATCGTTTGCATCGATATACTTGATCAATAAAGGAAAATCTGTACCGTATTCCTTAGCTACTTTTTCACCCAGCAATTGGTGGCTAAAATCGGTGCAAAGACTTTGGAGATCCTTGCCTTTCAATAATCCGTTCACAACCTCCGATACGTTACCCTGTACAGCCGACAGTTCCCACGTTTCACCGCAGTTGACCAAGGGGAAGAAATCTTTTCCGAGTACGTCTTTTATTTTTTGACCGCCCCAGATTTTTTCTTTGAAAATAGTCTTGAAACGTAAAGGATAATTCAAACTCATAAGCTCAACATCTAGGCTCGAATTTGAACATTTTTTTTGCATCCACCAAACCTAGGAAATATCCTGCAGGTGATAACAACCGGATTCTCCGGACACTGCCAAAATATCAAACCTAATGCGTCCAACCCATCCGTGCTGCAACATGTATCCTTCCGCTGTCTGATAAATCATGTCCATCTTTTTCCGGCTGACCCATTGCTCCGGATAACCATAACAATCATTCTTGCGTGCTTTCACTTCCACAAAGACGAGTACTTCTCCATCCTTCATGATCAGGTCTATTTCTCCTTTGCCGTAACGGTAGTTGGAAGCAAGCAACACATATCCCTTTTGTTGTAAAAAATGTGTGGCTTTTAACTCAGCTTCCTTGCCGATGGCCACTTTTGAAAAAGTCATGCGAGTAATTTTAGGTAAAAAAATAGATGGGTGAATATAGGAAGATTTAGAGAGTTCCATTTAACCGAGAGTTTATTTTTATGATTACCGTTTTTGATTGTTCTCTTATTCGCTCATAATTTTGGGGAAGCTATTTTAAGGCAAGGGCATTCCCTTCGGGCCGGGCTTTCGCCACTCGCTTCCCGCCGAAAAAGCGGGAGAGCTCAGACAATGGCTCAATCCCTAACGCAAGCTGATCGAACTAATATGTCGTTTGTTACAAAATAATACTCCAAAGCAGCAACTTCTCTCCTGACAACTTGCACCCATTTTCCGGAACAAATCTCTGATTCTCTTTGTATATTTGTAGAAGTACCCTTCATCATTTTGAATACCGTTAAAAATAAACATACGCAGTTAATAGATCTTGGAACGATCGATTACAAAGAAGCCTGGGACTACCAAACCGCTTTGTTTGATCAGATCGTGCAATTGAAACTGCAAAACCGAAATCTACCGGACAACCAGCAATTGTCAACACCCAATTACCTCTTGACCTGCCAGCATCCTCCTGTTTTTACACTTGGAAAAAGTGGCACGCGCGAAAACCTCTTGGTAAGCGACGAGGAATTAAAGAAAAACAATATAGGATTTTACGAAAACAACCGCGGTGGAGACATCACCTACCATGGTCCCGGACAGCTGGTGGTATATCCTGTTCTCGATCTGGAAAATTTCTTTACGGACATACACCGCTACATGCGCTTTCTGGAAGAAAGTGTCATTCTTACGTTAAAAGATTATGGCATCGAAGCTGGCAGATCTGCTGGCTTTACAGGCGTTTGGCTG
>DATHPB010000271.1:0-9464 GCA_035484295.1 Cytophagaceae bacterium | reverse complement strand
AACTGGGTGTTCCATACATCGAAGATCCGGCAGAGCTTACCTTGATTGCACGGAATATTCTACGTCAAAAATACCTGGATGCAGACATCGGCATGACAGGGGCAAACTTCATCATTGCAGACATCGGAGGAATCTCCGTGACAGAAAACGAAGGCAATGCCCGCATGAGCACGACCTTCCCAAAAACACAAATTACTGTTGTGGGTATTGAAAAGCTGATCCCCTCCATCATGGACCTGGCACTTTTCCTTCCCATGCTGGCGCACAGCGGTACCGGTCAGCAAGTGACTGTATACAATACTATTCTCTCCGGTCCGCGTAAACCAGACGAGACAGACGGTCCGGAAGAAATGTATGTGGTGCTGATCGACAACGGTCGTACGACTTTACTTGCCGATGTAGAAAAACGACAAGCGTTAAATTGTATTCGTTGCGGCGCTTGTTTGAATGCCTGTCCCGTTTATAAAAACGTGGGAGGACATACGTACAATACAACATACAGCGGTCCCATCGGTTCTGTCATCACACCGCATTATAGGGGCATGGAAGACTTCAAACACCTGAGCTTTGCCAGTTCGTTATGCGGTGCGTGCACGAGTGTATGCCCAGTGAAAATAGATTTACATAATTTGTTATTGTTGAATAGAAAGCAAAGTGTAAAAGAAGGTTTGTCCAACAAGTGGGAAATCCGCGGATTTAAACTTTGGACAATGGCCATGAAAAAACGAGCCTGGATGAACTTCGGCGGAAGCTCCTTAAAAAATATGGCGTTAGGTTTCTTATTTAAGAACAGTTGGGGCAAGCACCGCAACATGCCTGAATTAGCACCGAAGAGCTTTAACGAACAGTGGAAAGAGAAAAATAAAAAGTAGTTTTGATTGTACAGCCAGCAATTACTTTTAATTAAAATCCACGCAATAAAAAAAATCCAACTCTTGATTGGGTAGTCAACTCCGTTTGATTTATTTTTTCTACTTGCATAAAGGTCGGCTTACCGACTTCCATTATCGAATCTTTTTCGAAACGTCTGTTCAGCACATCAGAAGCATCGGCTGCAAGATACAAGGTATCACAGTATTCAGATACAGTGTCTTGATTCCACAATAAGGTAGAGAACAATACAGCAACTAATAACAGGGATAAAGTGCGTGTGATCATAAAGCTAGCTTCTCGTCGTACATCTTTCAATGGGTCACAATAATAGCCTATTGATATTAACGGAACATGACGATGAGATTAGGAAATTGTTTTGTGACCGTGTTAAAACATGGTACTATAACCTGTTCTGTTGTTTTTGCTTTAGTATAATCTCGCCAGATAATTACCTTCTTCTCCCTGGTATAAAAATTCCAGGTTAAAACCTGCCTGTTCTGCCTTATCACTCAACAACTCATAACCCACGTACAACCATGGGAAAGGCTCACCTTGTATACCTTTATACGTTAAGGTGTACTCCATCTCTCCGTAGTAGTCGCCGTTCAAGTCGATGAGGTAAGAACCGTCTTCCTCCTCAAACATATAAATGATATCGGATGACTCTAAAATAATTTGTCCTCCTTCGTTCAACAAAGATTTCGCTCGGGTAAAAATGTTTTCCAATCCTTCCATTGTCAATGCCATCCCGATACCGTTCATTAAAAATAACAACGTATCGTATTTACCTTCTTCTGTGTAATAATCCTGGAGTTTTGCGTGAATGCCTCGTTCTTTCATGCATTGTACAGCAACAGGTGCAATGTCAATGGCGGTAACATCAAACCCTCTTTTCTGCAAAATCAAACTGTGACAACCGGCTCCTGCACCCACATCTAAAATTTTTCCTTTACACAAAGACATCGCCAATGTTTCCCATTCCGGCAATTCTTCTTCCGAACGGAACAAGTAATCAACAGGTAGTTCTTCTCCTTCCGTCAGATTGGTATCCACGCGAATGATGTTACCTCTTTCTCCTTTGAGGTAATCCAGCATGGCCAATCCAAAAATGTCTGTCTTCATTGCTTTATTTTTTCTTTAAGGCCTCTTCAATTGTTCTCAGGTAAATATTGGAAACAATTTCATCTGAAAATTCTTTCTCTACCAATGCTCTGCTGTTCTTTCCTAAAAGCTGCAGTTCTATTTCACTCTTTTCATACAAAGCGATCATTGCACGACTCAAATCTCCTGCATCTTTTACGTTACAAAGCAATCCGTTGAACTCGTTTTTCACAACTTCCCTGCACCCTGCCACATTGGTCGCAATAAGAGGTTTTCCCAGAGCCGCAGATTCCAGCAACACACGTGCCAGTCCTTCACGATAAGAGGGTAAGACCAATACGTCCGCTTTCTTAATAAATTCTTCTATGCTGTCTGTAAATGAAAAATAACGAACAGGATATTGAGACAATACTTCTTTTAAGTTGTCCTTTGTGATTCCCGAAGCCTCTGAATCAGCAGGTGATCCTTGCAACCAGCATTCAACATCCTGTCCGAGTTTCGCTTTAACAATCGAACAAGCTTCCAGGTATTCAAATAATCCTTTGTCAATGATTAATCGCGAAGCCATTAAAAAGACAAAAGGGATTTGTCTTTTATAAGTACTGAAAACAAATCGCTGCAAGTTCACACCCGAGCCTGGCAGCAAAGCGGTATTATCTCCCTTTACCAAATGGGAATCGATGAACAGTTTTTGATCTTCTTGGTTTTGAAAAAACACTTTGAATGGAAAACGAAAAGCCATTCGATACAATAACATCGCTATTCGACTTGATAATTTATTATTCAGAAACACGGTGCCTAAACCTGACACATTGCTGATAGTAGGTATTCCAAGCAGACCGGCTGCCATACTGCCGTATATATTGGGTTTGATGGTAAACTGCAAGACAACATCTGGCTTGTATTGTTTGAAAATTTTCCAAAGTCGTATGCACAACAAAAAATCCTGGATGGGATTCACTCCTCTATTTTGCATGCTGACCGGAACATACTGGACGTCTTTAGCTATCAACCGTTCAGAATAATTATCTTTCGGTGCTATGCACAAAACCTTGTAGCCCTTATCTGTCAGGGCATTCACGATGTTCATCCGGAAGTTGTAAATATTCCAGGATGTATTGACAAGAATGGCAATAGTTTTTTGAGGCATATACAGTTCGATCCGCAGCCGTATGTTTCATTAAAAAGGCCCTCATCGGGCCTTTTGTTTTTATTCGTTAGGTAACGGAAGTTCACTTAAGATCCGTTCTGTAATTTTAGGAATGTTGTCGCTTACAATTTGATAAACATAATTGCTATTGGAATTGTAATGTGTTTTGAAACTGTTTCCCGCAATTTGTTTTCCTGTAGCATCAAAAATAGAGAAGTGTGTAGTAAACGTACGTTCGTAGTTCAACGCAGCACGATCCAAACAGTTTTCATAATTGGTCTTTACTTCAAACTGGTTGATGAAGATATAATAATCGATGCTGTATTTCGCATTAAAGTAATTGTAGAAATCAGGATTTCTGACAATCACACCAAAGTACTTTGCATTGTCTTGCGGTAATTCGTACTTGGAATCTTCTTTTCCCGCCACCTTGTCTTTTTGTTTGGCCAACCAGGATTTGCTTTTGCTTACTTCCACTTCTTTCTGCGTCACATAGCGGGAAGAAGGATTAGCTATGGATTGTTGGTAGTTGTATGTGACCGAACTGTAAATTTTATTCAAGTCGCTGATGGAATCTTTCGATCTTCCACCTACGAGATGAATCGTCTCGTAACCGTCTGCGTTCAACAGCGCATTCATACGACGGCGAAAAACTTCTCTTATTTTATTACGAGGTAAATTAGAACGCGCTGCAATTTCATCGTCGGCATCAGAGAAATACAAGTACGGATCGAAAGGGATAACCAGTACTTGTTTTCTATCGGGATTAAAATCATACGGTTCAATGTTTCCTATGAATGGATTCGGCTTGTCTTTTGCAGAGACATAAGGTTTCTTGGTAGTTGTCGGTGTAGTAGTCGTAACAGCAGTCTCTGATTTCTTTTCGGTTTGCACTGTCGTTTTCACCGGTTCTTCTTTCCTTGGCTCTTCCTTCTTTATTTCTTCCTTGATTTCTTCTTTCTTCGGTTCTTCTTTTACTGTTTCCGTTTTTTTCTCTTCTACCTTTGGCTCTGTTACTGACGTAGTTCTCTTATCTTCTGTCGTAACAGCATTTACAGCTACTTGTTGTTGTACAGATTTACGACCTACAATTAATTCCTGTCCGGCTTTCAAATCCATGTTGTTGAGCTTCATCAATTCCTCAACTGTAACACCAAACTTCTTAGAAATACCATAATAAGTATCACCAGGTTGAACTTTGTATACAACCGCATCTTCTTCACCCTTTTCTTTTGCCGCTTCTTTCTTGGCAGACTGTACCAATGCTTCAGTATAAGGTATGTTAATGATCTGTCCTACTTTGAGACCGCTCTCCAATTCGGCATTGATCTCTAGCAATTCCGATACCGGCACTTTGTATTTCGTACTGATCCCATAAACTGTTTCTCCTGGTTCCACCAAATAACGAACATGGATCTTGTTGTTAATTTTAGTGACACCAATAGAATCCAGAGGACTCGAAGCATGAGCAGTTATTCCTAAAACAACTGTCAATCCTAACGTACACAAAGACAATCCCAACACTTTCATAACACTCATTTTTATTTGAAGAAATTCCTGAAAATATCATTACCCAATGCAAATACCATCAATGCCAGTAAGATTACCATTCCTACTTTCTGTGCATTTTCCAAAAACTTATCGGTAGGTTTTCTACCGGTAATCATTTCATACAACAAGAACACTACATGACCACCGTCCAATGCAGGAATCGGAAGAATATTCATGAAAGCCAATACCATCGAGAGCATGGCTGTAATTCCCCAGAACCTGTCCCAATGCCATTCTCCACTGTAAACTTTAGCGATGGTGAAAAAACTTCCCAATGAATTGGAGGCATCCAGTTCACGTCTGAATATTTTAGTAAATGCCCTTAATTGATCAAAGATGACTTTGAAAGATTTATATGTACCCCTTGGTATAGACTCCGCAAATGTATACTCCCTAGTCTTCGGATTAAATTTAATCTCCGCATTAAAACCTATGGTACCCATAGAATCCACTCGCACAGGAATTGTCAGTAAAGAATCCCCTCTTTTCACTTTCAAATTCACTTCTTTATTCTTGTTCGCTTTCAATAGATCCGAGAAGTATTGAAAAAAAACGATTTTAGTATCGTTTACAGCAAGAATGCTGTCACCTTCTTTCAATCCCGCTTTGAAGGCATTCTTCTTTTCGTTCAACTCCCCCACTTTAAAGGGTTCCAGAGGAGTGATGAATCCTTTTTCTTTATCGGATAATTCGTTGAGCAGAGTAGCAGGAATTTTAATTTCGATCTCTTTGTCTCCACGCAAGATCGTGTAGGAACCGTTACTGCCAAGGTACACTTCGCGCGTGTCAGCGAAATCCTCGATAGCCACGCCATTTACCTTTAAAATTTTATCTCCGTTTTCAATGCCTATCTTTTTGGCAGACTCATGCGCATAAATACCATTCTTGTTCACCTCAGACATAGGCAGGTATTCTTCTCCATATGTATAAGTCAAACAAATAAAAATGACGATACCGGTTACTATATTGACAATGATTCCACCCAACATCACAATCAAACGCTGCCAGGCCGGTTTAGAACGGAACTCCCAAGGCTTCGGTTCCTGAGCCATCTGCTCCGTATCCATGGATTCATCCACCATACCGGAAATTTTCACAAAGCCTCCCAAAGGAATCATCCCGACAGAGTATTCCGTTTCACCGACTTGCTTTCCGAATATCTTCGGAGGAAATCCGATAGAGAATTTTTCTACCCGCATTCCGAAATATTTGGCAGCTACCATGTGACCCAACTCATGTACCCCAACCAAAATAGACAAACCCAGAATCAACTGAGCAGCCATCACTACAACTCCTAAAATATCCATTGATGTTTGTTAACTTATGCCTACTAATTCTTTTGCTATTCTTCTCGCTTCTTCGTCTGATGAAATATAATCGTCCAAGACAGGTTTTGCAATATAAGGTACTTTAGCCATACATGCTTCAATAATTTCAGACATCTCCATAAATCCTATCTTTTCTTTTAGGAATTGTTCTACAGCAACTTCGTTTGCCGAATTTAAGACACAAGGTATGTTACCTCCTTTTTGCATGGCTTCGAATGCAAGTCCAAGATTCCTGAACGTCTCCAGATCTGGCTTTTCAAACGTCAGACTTCCATATTGGCTGAAATCAAAACGAGGAAAATCAGAAGGGATACGATTGGGATAAGCCAATGCATATTGTATGGGTAACTTCATGTCGGGCAACCCCAACTGCGCTTTGATAGAACCGTCCGCAAATTGCACCAGAGAATGGATAATGGATTGAGGATGAACCACCACTTCAATTTGTTCGGTACTGACATCAAATAACCATTTGGCTTCAATCACTTCCAAGCCTTTGTTCATCAGAGATGCAGAATCAATGGTAATTTTAGACCCCATAGACCAATTGGGATGTCTCAAGGCTTCCTTCGGACCAACATTCATCAATTCATTGCGAAGCTTTCCTCTGAATGGGCCTCCTGAAGCAGTAAGTATCAGCTTCTCAATAGGGTTGTGCCACTCTCCTGCCAGACATTGAAAAATGGCAGAATGTTCCGAATCGACAGGAAGTAAATCCACCTGATGCTTTCTGCACAAGTCTGTGACCAGTTGCCCCGCAACCACCAATGTTTCTTTATTCGCCAACGCAATGTGCTTACCTGCTTCGATCGCCTTGATGGTCGGAATCAACCCTGCATAGCCAACAAGCGCAGTCAATACCATATCGATGCTGGACATCTGTACAACCGAGCTTAATGCGGATGTACCTGTATATACTTTGATGTCGAGTGGATTCAATACATCAAGTACTCTTTGGTATTTGCTTTCATCTACAATGACTACCGCATTGGGCTTAAATTCTATAGCTTGTCGAATCAATAACTCATCGTTGTATTGAGCTGTCAACACTTCTATTCCGAACAGCCCCGGATTCTTACGCACCACATCCAGCGCTTGTGTGCCAATAGAACCGGTAGAACCGAGTATCGCGATATTTCTTTTCGTTACTTGCACAAGTTCTGTTATATTTTAAAAGCAGATAAACCATCTACAAAAGTTCTGTCGTTGGACAAACGAGGTGCTTTATTTTGCCCACCCAGCTTACCTAATGTTTTCATATACTCTACGAAAGCACCTTGTCGAAGCGAAGTCAGTACCAATGGTTTCAATATGTTTCCGGTGATTAAATCGTCGTAGTAAATATTGAGATGAACCATCGCTCGGTCAAGATCCGTTGCAAACTGAGTCAGATCGGAAGGTGCTTTACGGAATTCGATCAACCATTCATGATAGGACTGACCTTTGAGATCGGATACACAAGGAGCAACAGTAAACTCTGTCACTTCTACTTCAGGATGAAGCTGAAGTGCCTCTTTCATTGCTTTCTCTACCTCTTCCCCAATCACATGTTCTCCGAAAGCAGAGATAAAATGCTTGATACGACCAGTCACCACAATGCGATAAGGAGTAAGGCTTACAAACTTCACCGTGTCTCCAATAGAATAACCCCATAAGCCAGCGTTGGTGCTCATCACCACGGCATAGTTTTGTGCAAGTTCCACTTCTTCAATCGTGAGTCGAGGAGGATTGGCATCGAAGTAATTGGCAACGGGAATGAATTCATAAAACACACCACTATTGAGCAGCAATAACAAGCCTTCTTCTTCTGTTCCGTCCTGAAAAGCGATGAAGCCTTCTGATGCGGGATAAGTTTCTATGCTGTCAATTTTTTTTCCTATACTTTCAAACAAGCGGGCCTTGTACGGTTCGAAGTTAACACCACCGTACACGAACAGACTGAAGTGAGGAAATACTTCCGAAATAGTCTTACCGGTTTTGGCTTGTATACGATCGAAATACATTTGCACCCAAGGAGGAATACCGGAAATCAGCGACATGTCTTGCGTCAATGTCTCTTCCACAATGGTATCCAGTTTGGTTTCCCAATCGTCGATGCAGTTGGTGGCATAACTGGGCATCTGATTCGTACGCAGGTATCCTGGTACATGATGATTCACAATTCCTGAAAGACGGCCGATGTATATGCCATTCTTCTGTTCAATCTCCGGACTACCGGAAAGAAACATTAATTTTTTATCCAGGAATTGGGACTTGCGAGTGCGATGCACATAGTTCAACAGGGCATCGCGCGCAGCCGCAATGTGAAATGGAATAGAAGCTGCTGTAATTGGAATATATTTGATACCTGAAGTAGTTCCTGATGTTTTAGCAAAATAAATCGGTTTACCTGGCCACAAAACATTGACTTCTCCCTTTACCACTTTTTGTATGTAAGTACTCAATCCTTCGTAATCTCTGATAGGCACTCTCTCTGTAAAAGAACGATGATCTTTGATTCCTTCAAAATCATGATCTTTACCAAATTGAGTGTCCTTTGCGGATTGAATCAGGTATTGAAAAACACGCTGTTGTGTAATTCCCGGTTGAGACGACCATTTGTCTTGTCGCTCAACAATCAATTTGGCCAGAGGCTTACTTAGAAAAGACCTGATTCCCATGCTACGGTTTATTGACAATTTATCTAAAAATAGGCAGAGCTTTCTGAATTAAAAAATGAATCTTTTAAATTACTCCTCTTCAGGGGAAATAAAGATACGATAAAGCGTTGGAGAAAAATCAGTTAAAAAAATCAGCATACATCATACCAATCCACTCTTCTGCATTCGTTATCCTTTACTATATTGCTTGTCAATAAGTAACCCAAATCTGCCTTAGCATAATATGAAAAAGTACATCGTCATGACTGTTTTATCCATAGGATCCGGGAGCTTAGGAGCCTATCTTTTTCAACAGTTATCTCCTCAAGAGGAACAACTGTTTTCCTTTCAGGAATCTCCTCAGTCATCCACCGTTTTAGCAAATTACCATCACAGTTCGGAGGGGATATTGAACACGGACTTTGTATCTGCTTCTTCTATCAGTACACCAAGTGTAGTATACATCACCACTTTATCGAACAGCAGTAATGGTAATTGGACCGATTGGTTTTTTAACGGGGGAAACCAAAACACCGCAGGTTCCGGTTCCGGAATCATCTTTTCAAAAGACGGTTACATTGTTACCAACAATCACGTGATTGAAAATGCAGATAAAATAGAAGTCATGCACAATCGCAAAAGCTATGCCGCCAAACTAGTGGGAGTCGACCCGTCAACAGATTTGGCAGTACTCAAAATTGACGGTACAAACTTACCGGCCATTAAAATAGGTAGCTCCAGTGCGGTACAGGTAGGAGAATGGGTATTGGCTGTGGGTAACCCTTTCAACCTGACGTCAACTGTAACAGCCGGTATTGTGAG
>DATHPB010000270.1:0-3551 GCA_035484295.1 Cytophagaceae bacterium | reverse complement strand
CTTATTCAAGAGGTCCCTTGATGAATCTTTAAGTTCCTTACGTCGGTTTGAGCCGCTTCAGGTTTCCGATGGGTATTTCTTAATCCCGCCCTGTCGGGACACCCCTTAAAGATTCATTGTGATCAGCAAAGAGAAAATAATGTGCCAATAGATATAAAACAACTATTCAACTGTTCTTTTCATTAGCCGGGGAAAAATATTCCTATTCACAGTAAAATATGTTGGAGATATTCTACTACTTACCAGAATGAAATTTTGCGAGAGTATTGGCTCTATAACAACAAGGCATCAATGCGATGAGCCTGTACCATGTTTTCACACGTAGACCATGTAAACACTGTAAACTTACCATCCTGAGAAGCCACAAGGGCCATGGCGTCGCGCTGGTCAAAAACAAATTGCGCCGCAGATAAATGACGTGTGCCTCCATTTTGTGCAGGGTCCACGACTTGCGCTTCTCCTCCTAATACAGGTTCCGTCATAACAACTTGCTCTATCGTCACACCGCCTTCTCTGCGTTTTATTTTTTCTCCGAATGCCAGCAGCTCATAACGATCGTTCATTACGATGGCACCGTCTATGGCGGTTAAACCTGCAATGATCTCTACTTCTTTGCTAATGGAATTTCTCCACACGGTAAAATTGGTCTCACTTACATTTTCACGCATTCGGTCCGAAAGTCCAGAAAATGCAGGGGATATGGCATGATGCAAAGGATGACGAACAGATTCTTTCCATGTATTCGTATCTGAAGGAACAAACAACAACGTTCCACCTCTTTTATGTGCACGCATGGATACCGCAAGCTGAAGCAATACATTCAATGTATCACTGTTCCCCGCCGTAAATCCTTGCTCTAATAAATTTTTCAAAAGAGAAGGGCAATCCGGTAAACCAGAATTGTAATCGTCCACTATTTTCACTTCATCTCCTGTAAGTACAGCAACGTTAGAAAATTTTCCGAATGCATCAGAACGACGATGCTTAATGACTACAAGTCCGGGTTCAGAGACATCAATCACAAAACAAAGATTAGGAATTTGAAAAGTTGCTCCCCATACGTGCAATTCTCCATTCTCATGCCACACTCCCAAATGCACACCTGCTCTTTCAAATCCCGGAGCTATTTTGGTCAACATGCCCGGATGTAACGGAACACGTTGTTCAAATACAATAGGCTGTTCGGTTTGCTCTGGCGAAAGAAATGCCAATGAAATTCGAGGTGAATGCCCCTCTTCTCGGCGAAGGCTAATCCAGAAAGCTGACTCTACGATTGTTTGAATCATGACTGCATCAGGAACTTCTGCCAGATTTTGTTTTCCGTGATCACGCGCTTTGGCCAAGTGCTTTTCAAAAATACTTTCTACCGTATTGGCTACCGTTCTTGCCGCCTGATAGGTTGATTCATGTGTCATTATATTTGCTTGTACCAGATTCATAGCTAAGATAGTAAAAATGAATATCTTTCAATCTACAGAATTCACACAGAATAAATATATAAATTCATCCACACTAAACCTCATATCTTATGAAAACGTTCCATCTCTTCCTATTTCTTGCCGGTATGTCTTTAGCGAGCTGTACCATTGTGCGCCCAGGAGAAGTAGGCATGATACAACGCATCGGTGTCATCAAACCCAAACCCATCCTCAGTGGAGCCAAAGGTTTTAATATTTTTACCGATAAAATCATTAAGATACCTATTCGGGTAACTGAAGTTTATAGTCAATTGATCGTTCCTACCAAGGAAGGTCTTAGCATCAACGCTGAATTAAGCTTGCTCTATCATGTCAATGCAGACAGTATCAAAAAAGTATACGTGATGTTCGGTCAGAATTATCAGGAAGTAGCTATCATGACCAACTTCAGAGCAACTACGAGAGAGATCACAGCGAAGTACTACGCCACAGAGCTTTACTCTACGGAACGGGAAAAAATAGAAGCAGCCATCAAACAACAAATGGTGGATGCCGTAGAAAAATATGGTTTTGTCATCGATGCCGTCTTGTTAAAAGACATCGTATTGCCTGATCAAGTGGCGAAAGCCATACAAAACAAAGTGCAAGCTCAACAAGAAGCATTGCAAATGGAATATGTAATCTTGAAGCAACAAAAAGAAGCCGAACGATTAGTAGTAGAGGCAAACGGTATCAAACAGGCGCAACAAATCATCAATGAGGCAATGACGGAAACCGCCCTTAAATACAAATACATCGACATGATGAAAGGATTGACCAACTCTCCAAACTCTAAAGTCATCATCACCAATGGGAACGTACCCGTTATGTTAGGAGAAAAATAAATCTGCTTAAAAACAAAAAGCGACATACCCTTGTCGCTTTTTGTTTTTAAGCCCTATCCTATTTGCTTTTCAACTTAGTAATTCTAAATTACCACATCAGAAAAGAGTTACCCTATTAACTATTATGGCACAAAATATATCTTCTCTTCTTGGTAAAGAGTACGACGGTTTGGTTTCACACGTCTGTAAGACCATTCCCAAAGAAAGTCTTTACTTAAGTAATTCCGATAATGTAAATGGCATGTTCGGCGCTTCTGACCGTAATGCACAAACCTTGCGTAGCCTTGGACAACTCTTCCAGAAAGGCCGACTGGCCAATACCGGTTATGTCTCTATCCTTCCTGTTGACCAGGGAATAGAACACAGTGCAGGTGCTTCTTTTGCCAAAAACCCTTTGTATTTCAATCCAGAAAACATCATCAAGCTTGCTATAGAAGGCGGATGCAACGGGGTCGCTTCTACCTTTGGAGGGTTATCCCTGCACGCCAGGAAATACGCACATAAAATTCCCTTCATCGTAAAAATTAACCACAACGAGTTACTGAGTTATCCCAATACAAGTGATCAGACATTGTTTGGTTCTGTACGCAATGCCTGGGACATGGGGGCTGCGGCTATTGGCGCAACCATTTATTTCGGTTCCGAACAATCTAGAAGACAACTGATCGAGGTGTCCGAAGCATTTGAAGAAGCTCACAATTTAGGAATGTTTACGATTCTGTGGTGTTACTTGCGCAACGACGCATTTAAAAAAGACAAAGATTACCATTTATCGGCTGATCTTACTGGACAGGCCAATCATCTTGGTGTAACGATTAAAGCGGATATCATCAAGCAGAAATTACCTGAAAACAACGGTGGATACAAAGCACTCAATACGGGTAGTTCTACTTATGGGAAATTAGATGAAAGAATTTATACCGAATTAACCACCGATCATCCCATTGATTTGTGCCGTTACCAAGTCGCCAATTGCTACATGGGTAACATAGGACTGATCAATTCCGGAGGAGCATCTTCCGGTGCTGACGATTTCAAGGAGGCTGCAAAAACAGCACTCATCAACAAACGAGCTGGTGGCATGGGATTGATTTCAGGCAGAAAAGCTTTTCAACGTCCTTTTGCTGAAGGGATACAGATACTGAATACCATACAGGATGTATACCTCGATCCTAAAATTACAATAGCCTGATGGATTAACCGTTGTTTTTATAGTATATTGCAACAGCAAGATAATTGGAAGCAGATT
>DATHPB010000269.1:0-2873 GCA_035484295.1 Cytophagaceae bacterium | reverse complement strand
ATGAAAGGAACAAGTGTAAAGGTAAATACATAAAACTAGGAAAAAGACTGACAATCCTTCTGAGAATAAAGCCGAAGACCACAGGATATTTATGGGATTGATCGCATAAATAAACGGTGCGATGTAAGGGAAAGAGCTATCAGGAAGGAGCTGCTTAAAGATCCGGTAGATCATGTAAATGTTGATCGTATCCAGCACAAGCTGAGCAAAACTAATGACATAAGTAAAGTGATGTTCTCCAAACAGGCAATAGAAAGGAGCAATGAATAGGGCATATCCAGGCATTCTTCCAAAATACCCCAGCTCGTTATCCGGATTTACTGTGTAGGTGCCGGTCTGAATGAAATTTTTGAGCGCATCTACCCAGGCGGAAAAATCACTGCTGTTTTCAAAAAATGAGGCATGTCCGAAATAATGCTGAGCAACATAATTGGAAAAGAAGATCGTATAGACAAGTCTGGTAATGAATCCTATACAGACGATTAAAAGGATGCTTTTATTTTGTCGGATAAAAGCCAATGCGTCATGTCTAGTTTGTGAGATCATTTTATATAACGCGCAGGTAAAGTTCGATCAGTTTTTGAAAGATGATTTAGACGCTCTTACAGATTTATAGATAGTTTGAAGAACTAAGATAAGATTTGTGTCTTGAATTAATTGTTAACAGAGGATGTTTTTTCCTATAAAAGAGCTTTTCTATGGATATACAGTTTTGAGTACGGCTTTAACATGTTTATTCATAACACAGTTATGTTCACCTGTTTTTAGCATCTATGTAAGATTCCTCCCTCACTTTTTATGGTGTTTTTTATATTCCGAAGATCCTTATAAAATTGTCGAAATTGGTAATATATGGAATTGCTTTCAATGAGCAAGGATGAAGTAGTAACAAGTTGCGCAGTATAACCTTATTGAAATACTTTGGGTATAAAGAGATACGATGAAATCAAATAAAGAAATACATTTAATCTTAAAAATTGATTGGAATACTAAGCTATATTGACAATATTAGCAATAATGGCTATTTTATAAACTGAATAAACTGAATAAATTGAATATGAATGTATCATTGGTAACAGGTGGAGCCGGTTTTATAGGTGCGCATGTCGTGCGTGAACTTTTGGTATTAAAACATAAAGTTGTTGTTTTGGATGACCTGAGCGGAGGCTTTGAAGAAAATCTTCCCGAAGGTGTAATTTTTGTAAAAGGAACCATATTGGATCATGAGTTGATCAATTCTTTATTCGAACAACACCGTTTCAACTATGTGTACCATCTGGCGGCTTATGCGGCAGAAGGATTAAGCCATTTTATCAAACGGTTCAATTATAACAACAACTTGATCGGTAGCGTTAATTTAATCAATGCCTCTATTCAATATAAGGTGAAGTGTTTTGTTTTCACTTCTTCTATTGCAACTTATGGAGCACTTCCTCCTCCGATGAAAGAGAGTATGACTCCATGCCCTGAAGATCCTTATGGTATCGCTAAGTATGCGGTAGAAATGGACCTGAAAACATCACATGAAATGTTCGGATTGGATTATGTTATTTTCCGCCCGCACAATGTATATGGAGAATACCAAAACCTAGGTGATAAATACCGCAATGTCGTAGGTATCTTTATGAATCAACTCATGCAAGATAAACCGTTGACTATTTTTGGTGATGGGAGTCAAACAAGAGCATTCAGCTATATCGGAGATGTTGCACCGCATATTGCAAATGCGGTCAATATTCCGGCTGCATACAATCAAACGTTCAACATAGGCGCAGATAAGGATTACAGTGTGAGTGAGTTGGCTAAAGCGGTGATGAGAGCTATGGGAAAGACAGGAATGGTCAGGCATGTAGAAGCGCGCAACGAAGTATTGCATGCCTATGCTGATCATAGCAAAGCTCATCAGGTATTTGGATCTGAGTTGAAATTTGATCTGGATACGGGATTAAGCAAGATGGCAGAATGGGCCAAGAAGACAGGCATCAAACGTAGCGTGAAATTTGAAAACATTGAAATACTGGAAAAATTACCTCCGGTTTGGTTAGAATAATTCCATGAAAAAAGTATTATTCATCGCTGCCCATCGACCTGACCGCTCACCTTCGCAGCGGTTTCGTTTTGAACAATACATGGATCACCTTTCTGCAAATGGATATGATTGCAGTTTTTCTTACCTGATCAATGAAAGGTCGGATAAAATTTTTTATAGCAAGGGGAATTACTTTGATAAGTTCATCATTCTTTTAAAGAGTTTTTTCAAACGTATATCGGATGTCATTGCAGCGTCGTCCTGTGACATTGTTTTTATTCAGCGGGAAGCATTTATGACAGGTACCGTATTCTTTGAAAGAATGTTTGCGATGACAAAAGCCAAAGTGATTTTTGATTTTGACGATTCTATTTGGATGCAACAAGAAACGGATACGTCTGCCAATAAAAAATTACTTTGGCTCAAACGTCCTGCTAAGACAGCAGACATTATTAAAGTTGCGGATCTTGTGTTTGCAGGAAATGAATACCTAGCAAATTATGCGAGACAATACAATGCTCATGTGGTCATTGTGCCTACCACCATTGATACCGAAGAATACAAACCTCTTAAGGAGCGCGCGGCTAAAGAACTTGTTTGCATTGGCTGGAGCGGAAGTATCACTACCATCGATCATTTTTGTTTTGCTATCCCTGCACTGCGAGAACTGAAAGCGAAATATGGAGATAAAATTTATTTCAAGGTAATCGGAGATAAAAATTTTAAAGAAGAATCTCTCCAGATTCAAGGTATCGGTTGGAGTAAAAATGAGGAAGTGGCAGAATTACAATCGTTTGATATAGGCATTATGCCTTTGCCGGATAATGAGTGGGCTAAGGGAAAG
>DATHPB010000268.1:0-5656 GCA_035484295.1 Cytophagaceae bacterium | reverse complement strand
ATTATATTCAATGGTGTTAACGACGAACTGGAAGACGCAAAAGACTTATTAAAGTTTGCAAAAAAATTCCCTTGCAAAATCAACATCATCGAGTACAACCCCATCCAAGAAGCATCTTACCTGAATGCAAGGCAAGACAAGACGCTGAAGTTTAAAGAATATATTGAACAAAACGACATGATCATCAACATACGCAAAAGTAGAGGGAAGGACATTGATGCCGCATGCGGACAACTGGCGATCAAAGAAAACAAAGCATAAAATGAAAAACTTCATTCACCTCCTGAGCCTCTTTAGTTTTTTATTAACCGCCGTCAGTTGTTCTACAAGTGACGTACAGCAAGAAACTTCAGACACTGAAATACCTGAACAAAACGATAGCCTGGGTACGCAGCTTAGCAACTACGATAAGAACGTACAATTACTTATTCAGGATCCAAATGGACTGATCAGGGGATTCTCTTTAGGGATGGACAGTGAACTCATCAAATCAAAAAACAGCGGTTTAGAAAAAGTAGACAGCAGCGTTTCCTCAAACACTTACTCCGCACAACTTGATCCCGTGGAAGCCGCTGATTTCAATTATCAGTACATCGACAAAAAAGTCAGTAGAATTGAAGTTGTCATTTATCCCGAAAACGAATACCGACAAGGCTTATATTACAGGGAATTGAAAAATTATTTTTCTTCCAAATTCAAAACCAAAGCACAGGAAGAAAACAATACCATTCTTACCTGGTATATCCCATCTCAAGAATTGAACATCCGTTTGAGTAAAACAGGTTCCAGAAAATTTCACGACCTGCAACTGATATTTGAAAAGTAAAAAAAATAACTATCAACCTTTAAAACTGTGCTATCGTTTTAAAGGTTATTCTATGGTAATGGAATATTTAGACAACAATCCAGCAACGCCATGCAATGAGAATTTCGCTTTTTTGATGTTGTTCAACTCCGGATCCAAGCTGTAATTCAACGCCGTTCGAAAATCGGCTTCTTTCAACTCTGTTCCATTAAACACAGCGTCTGTCAAATCACTGTTGTCAAATACAGCATTTGCTAAATTGGCATTAGAAAAAACAGCTTGCTTAAGAGAAGTATTTATAAATTTCGTCTTCACCATCTTTTTATTGTCGAAAGAAGCATAGTCAAGCATACAGCTTTCAAACCTCACACTGAAAAGAAAATCTTCACACTCGCTGAAGTTTACACCTAGCAGCTTGCATTGTTTAAATACAACATCTCTCAATGAAGTATTGGCTAATCTTATCATGGACAAATTGCAGCCAACAAATTCGCATTCTATAAAACGATTATGAGTGAAAATACCATCGGACAGGTCGCAGTCTTTAAACGTGCACCGTTCAAATTCCTTGTTTTTAATACTCATGCCGGAGTAATCTACTTTTTCAAATGACTCTTCATCATAGTGTCTTGCATCCATGTTAGTTAATGTACTTAAACCATGGATCAAGATACCATTTTAAAATAAAAAAACCCGTTGCAAGTCTCCGCTAAGCAACTTGCAACAGGTTATAAAAAAAAATAGATAAAAAATTAAAGTTATTAGTTCGGTTATTGCCTTGTATTAAACGTTAGCCAATGCTTCGTCGTGTTGAGAAATATCCAATCCTAGTTTTTCTTCTTCTTCATTTACACGAAGAGGAATGATTTTATCTGTGATGAATAACAAGACATAAGAAAGGATAAATGCAAAAGCAGAAACAAATACTAAAGCAAACAAGTGTTTGAAGAACAATGCGGTTTCACCGAACCATAATCCTTGTTCTGCTACCAAACTGTTTACAGAAGTAGAAGCGAAAATACCGGTCATCAACATACCTACCATACCACCTACACCATGACAAGCGAATACATCTAATGTATCATCCAATTTAGATGTTGCTCTCCAGTGTGCAACGATGTTAGAAACAACCGCTGCAACAGCGCCAATAAAGATAGATACCGGAACGGTTACGAAACCAGACGCAGGTGTAATAGCCACAAGACCAACTACTGCACCGATACAGAATCCTAATGCAGATACTTTTTTGCCACGTGTTACATCAAACAACACCCATGAAAGACCAGCAGCAGCAGCAGCGATATGAGTTACCGCGAAAGCAGACACAGCTAAAGGACCAGCTCCGCAAGCAGAACCTGCGTTAAAACCAAACCATCCAAACCATAGTAGTGCGGTACCCAATAACACGTAAGGAATATTAGCAGGAGGTAAGATGTTTGCATCGATGTGAGATTTACGGCGTTTCAAGTATAAAGCACCCGCCAATGCAGCCCAACCGGCACTCATGTGTACAACAGTACCACCGGCAAAGTCCAAGACTCCAAGCTTGAAGAAGAACCCATCAGGATGCCAAGTCCAGTGTGCCAATGGAGCATAAACTGCTACGCAGAACAAAACCATGAACAATACGAATGCACGGAAATTGATACGTTCAGCCAATGCACCTGAAATCAATGCCGGTGTAATTACGGCAAACTTCATTTGGAAGAAAGCGAAGAGAGCAAAAGGAATAGTGAACACCAATTGATCTGATGAGCCTAATGCCAATTTATGATCCATCACTCCGTTAAACATCAGGAAAGTTGTTGGATTTCCGATCCAGCCTCCGATAGAATCACCGAATGCAAGACTGAATCCGAATACGATCCAGATGACAGAAATTACTCCCATTGAAATGAAAGATTGCAACATAGTTGAGATCACGTTTTTGTGATTCACCATACCGCCATAAAAGTATGCTAAGCCTGGAGTCATTAATAATACTAAACCAGAAGCAACAATCATCCAGGCGGTATCGCCAGAATTAATACCTTCCGCGGAACTTGGTCCTGCAGCAGGTGCAAAGAGTGCGAGAATTGCTATAGCCAAAAGGACAAGTAGCGGAATCCATGTGGGTTTTTGATTTTGCATAAAATTAAATTTAGAGTTAAGAAATTGTTTGTTTAAAGTTGTTGTTGTGCGTATTAGTATTTATAAATCAGAGCAAGTCCAACTGTTGTTTGCGATTTTTGGTTGTATAGTCCTGCAGTGTCTCCGTTGAAGAAGTCTTTGTTTGCCATATCCATACGAACTTCCGGTTTGATCAGCAAATGGCCATCTGAAGTAGTGAAAGTAGCTGTCAGGGTAGCTGAATGCATAACGATCCCCTCATTTGGAGAAATTCTCAAGTTTCTAGCTCCAGAACTGTTATCGAAGATTTCATATCTACCTCCCAAACTAAATTTATCACTGAAAATAAAGTTAGAGTAAAGAGCAGCACCACCCCATGTTTTCGCTACATCAGGTCCACCTTGTCCTTGGTAATCTCCTTGTAAGGATCCCATTGCTGCGTTCAATCCAATCATCCATTTTTCAGTCGCTTGGAAAGTTGTTGTCAAATCACCCAAATAGTATCCTCCTTTAGGTTGGTGTCCCAGAGAGTCAGTGTTTGCTTCATTAGAACCTATACCGTTGATGTAGATATTCCATCCTTTGACAGGATTGATGAACAATTGTCCGATGACACCTTTAGAACGGTTGTTGTCATATAAGTTATCAATGTTGTTTACCACACCTACCATCAAAGACACCTTATCGCTGAACGCATATTGAGCTTTTGCTCCTATATGGTAGAATGGTCCGTTGTTGAATAAGTTGGATAGAGAATAGTTGTAGTTAAGGGTTGCATCAATTACTTCATATCCAATGTGAGTACCGAACTGACCAGCTGTCAAAGTAAGTTTTTGAAAAGGTCTCCAGTTAAAGTAAGCCTGTTTAATTGCCATGGCAGTTGAATTACCTCCCAATGGCCCAATAGCGTTACCATAGTTCCCTAAGTCTGCATTAGGACCAAAAGTCAAATCTACCACAACATCCGTTTTTTCACTCGGAGCATAAGTCATTTTTGCTTGTACCAACCCGATTCCTATTGTTCCTGATCTTTGATCAAATGCCCTTGCATTTCCCGAAATACCCAAGTTATTTCTTGAAGCAGGGTTATTAGTATTTCCGAAATAGTAAGAATCGATATAACCTGAAAAGTTAAATTTCTTGGTTTCTGATTGCGGTTCTGCCGTTTTAAGTGAATCCTGTGCAATCACTGAGAAACTGAATACAAAGCTTAGTAAAGTAAATGTTACCTTCTTCATCTTATAGTTTGTTTAAAGGGTGAAAAATGATATTTGTTTGCCCAACAAAGATTACACTCAAAAATCGTTATTCCAAGAAGTCACTTTAAATAACAACCTATTTCCAATATTTTATTAATACTTTTTGAAAAACAAGTTAATTTTTAAGCCATTAAGTCGAAAAAATATATACAATTATTAAAAAAACATTGAAAAAATGATCTTCAAATAACTTTAACCGCAACAATTATATCATTTAACCCATTTATGTTATAACATTTCTCTTGGAGTAAAATCTATGGTGGATATTTTTTAGGGTAAAAAAAACAAATAACTTAACAATGATTAAAAACTACATTAAAAAATAACCGACTTTAAATAAAAGTATACAAAATTGATTCTATCAAGCCAAAATAAAATCCTCGCACTAGAAATTAAGGAACTGTTTAAATAAGGGCTGATTTAAGTCTTTAGATAGTCAGAAAATAGAAAATGCTCTTCCTAATTGTCCTTATTAATCTCAAAAGATTAGGAATGGTCTTAATTTTTAGGCTCCCCAACAAAAAATCGTCTCCATCTCTTCTTTATTCTACAAAAAAGGCCGTTATATTGTAATAACGGCCTTTTTTATGTTTAAATCATCCAATTTTATTATTGTATGCTATTACTGTCCTCGGGTTCGTTTAGAAAATCTTCTTCGTTACCCATCTCAAGTTCACCTAATGAATCAAGAGGTTCGGTTTCAGGTCTGCGTGGACAGTTAAGATTAATGGTCATTTTCTTCGGTTTTCGGAAATAACCGCGTTCTACACTAAGCGAGGTATCCTGATAGACTTTCTCCAAAAAAATCCCAAACATAGGTAATGCTGTTTTCGAACCTTCACCAGTCTGAGAGGTTCTAAAATGGATACTCCGATCATCTCCTCCAACCCATATTCCACCAACCAAGCCTTTTGTAATACACATAAACCATCCGTCAGAATAATTGGACGTTGTTCCGGTTTTACCTCCTACTTCATTTCCTCTAAACACATTGTATTGAAATAAAGCTTGAGAAGTACCTCCTCCTTCTTCCGTACCTCCTCTTAACATGTGTACCATGGCATAAGCAACTTCTTCACTGACAGCATCCCTGGTCTTGGGTACAAATTCCTGAATGATGTTTCCATTATGATCTTCTATACGAGCCACATAATGAGGTTCGATCCAAATGCCCTTATTTACAAACGTACAGTAAGAACCAGTCATCTCAAATACCGAAACATCGCTTGATCCTAAACAGATGGAAGGAATTTCAGTGAGGGGACTTTCTATTCCACACAATTTTGCATATTTGGCTACTTGATCTATCCCTACCATGTTCATCACTTTTGCAGCAATCGTATTGATCGATTTAGCCATTCCTCGTCTCAAGGTAAGAGAATCATAGGTATATACCCGATCGGCATTTTTAGGTGTCCAGATCATTTTCTTTCCATCTTCCTCGTATTCAAATGTAATGGGTGAATCTTGTACGAGGTAACAC
>DATHPB010000267.1:0-3168 GCA_035484295.1 Cytophagaceae bacterium | reverse complement strand
TGGCAAGAGAAGTCATCATAGCTTTTGATATGGTAGGATTGTTGGCTGTGGAATTATTTCTTACCAAAGAAGGAGATGTATTGATCAATGAAGTTGCACCTCGTCCTCACAATAGCGGACATCAGACGATTGAGGCCAATGATACGTCCCAATACGAACAACACTTGAGAGCAATCTTAGGATTACCGTTAGGATCGACTCGTACATTAAGCCCTTCAGCGATGGTTAACTTGTTAGGAGAAGATGGTTTTTCAGGAGAGGTTATATATGATGGATTGGAAAAAGTATTGACATTAGAAGGCGTACATGTTCACTTTTATGGAAAGAAAACAACCAAACCTTTTCGTAAGATGGGTCATGTGACGATTTTAGACGAGAATCTTGAAACATTAAAGGAAAAAGCAAAAGCTGTAAAATCATGGCTGAAAATAAAAGCGTAATACCTCCGGTAGTGAGTATCATTATGGGCAGTCAGTCGGATCTTAAGATCATGTCGGCAGCAGCAAAAATACTTGAAAAATTTCAGGTACCTTTTGAGTTAACAATAGTATCCGCTCATCGTACTCCTCATCGCATGTTAGATTATGCCGAAGGTGCAGCAAAAAGAGGAATCAAGGTAATCATTGCCGGGGCGGGAGGTGCAGCGCATCTTCCTGGCATGGTTGCTTCTCTTACTACGCTTCCTGTAATTGGCGTTCCTGTGAAGTCTTCGAATTCCATTGATGGTTGGGACTCTGTGCTTTCTATTTTGCAAATGCCCGGTGGAGTACCCGTCGCTACCGTGGCTCTTGATGGTGCGCAAAATGCAGGTATTCTGGCGGTACAAATTCTTGCTGTGCATGATGCAGTACTCGCAAAAAAGATGGAAGTATTTAAACAAGAATTAAAAGAAAAGGTATTGACTTCAGTAGATAATATCTCTAAAGAAGGATACGAGAAATTTATATAAGCTCTACTCTTAACCAAGCTATGTATGCATAGTCGTGTCATACTATTTTTATCCTTTATTTTTCTAGCATCATTTAATTCTGTTGCACAGAAAACCTTGTGGTCCTCAAAGGTTATTGAAACGAATGATTATTACCGTGGTCAATATTATTCTACAAAAGAAATACTGGGTGCACCGCAGGCAATCCCTGAGCCGTACAAAGAGACTTACGAAGGTTGGATTATTGGCTACGGAGATTCAGGAATTGAAAGAGAAGATACGGTTTATATTGTTGTAGGTTTTGTTGAACCTATGCTGGCGACTCAGGTTGTGGTGTATGAATCGCTTAATCCGGGAGCCATCATGGAAGTGTTTGCAATAGATGAAAAAGATAAAGAAATATCCATTTACAAAGCCGATCCTGATTCATTGTCTCAACCATACAGGCAGCTTTCTATACCTGTTTCGGCGAAAAGGAAAATCAACGCTGTAAAAGTAGTAGCCGTACCGTCGAGTGTACCTGGTTGGAACTATATCAATGGTATTGCTATTTCTACGGAAAAAGATCCCGTGGTTATTAAACCCAACCTTGCTACGGATGTCCATCTGGTTCAGAAAACGAAAAGAATGGACGATCACATCAACTCGGTATTTAACGATGAATACCCGGTTGTTTCTGCCGATGGGAATACACTTTACATTACACGTGGAGAAGATCCCAGAAATATAGATGGTCCTAAGACAGACATATGGGTTTCCCATTATTCCACGGCCACCAATACATGGAGTTCTGTTGAAAACATGGGAAGACCTTTGAATAACGCCGGCTATAATTTTGTCAGTTCTATAATGCCTGATGTCAACACCTTATTGCTTGGTAATCAATACAACAATGATGGTTCGCAAGGTTCAGGAGGAATATCCATCACACATCGGAAAATTGAAGGATGGTCTTTACCAGAAAATATCATCATCAAGGATCTGATGTATAAGGATAATTACGTGTCGTATTTTTTAGTCAATAATGGAAAGGTGTTGCTCATAAGTATGGAAGGAAGCGACAGCTATGGAGACACGGATATTTATGTTTCTTTTCTTCAAAAAGACAATACCTGGTCAAATCCAAAAAATATTGGTACTGACATCAATACCGGTGAGCAAGAATCCACACCCTTCTTGGCTCCAGACGGAGTAACCATGTATTTTGGTTCCAAAGGATACATCGGTTATGGAGTGACAGATATTTACATGTCCAGAAGACTAGACGATAGTTGGCTGCGTTGGTCAGAGCCACAGAATCTTGGTCCTGATGTCAATACCAATGCTGGTGATTTGGGTTTTACGATTTCAGCGGATGGTAAGAAAGCTTTTACTTATAGCTATACCAATGAGAAAACCTTGTCAGATATTTATTCCATCGAGTTGTCTCCTTCTTTAAAACCGGAACCTGTGGTTCTGATCAAAGGAAAAGTTTTCAATGCAAAGACTGGCAAACCCATTGAAGCGCGAATTTTATACGAAGACCTAAACACTGGAAACAATATAGGTATTGCACGTTCGGAAGGAAAAGCTGGTTCATATAAAATAGTATTGCCTAGAGGTTTGCATTATGGCTTTTACGCAGAAGCAAAAGGTTTTTTGTCTGTTAATGAGAGTTTGGATATTCCTGATCCGAAAAGTGATTATATTGAAATTGAAAAAGACCTGTACCTGGTGCCCATAGAAGTTGGCCAGACGATGCGGATCAATAATGTTTTTTTTCAACGAAGCACAGCTACTCTCATAGAAACCTCTTATCCGGAATTGGATCGTTTGGTCCAGATTTTGAATGATAACCCTTCAATGGAAATAGAATTGTCAGGGCATACGGATAATGTTGGCGATCCGAAAAAAAACATGGATCTTTCCTTTCAACGTGTAGAGGTAGTAAAAAAATACTTGATTGAAAAAGGGATTAAATCAAATAGAGTAACATTAAAAGCATATGGAGGAACGAAGCCTGTAGCGAGCAATGCGACCGAAGAAACACGGATGCTTAATCGCAGGGTTGAATTTACCATCACAAAACACTAGAGAATTATGTTGGAGCCGTTGATGTCGGTAGACGGGTTAATCAGTTTGATGACCCTTGCGATGTTAGAAGTAATTTTAGGAATTGATAATGTCATTTTCATTTCCATTATTTCAGATCGTGTAGATTCACAAGAACAGAACAAAGCAAGGATTTTAGGTCTTATTCT
>DATHPB010000266.1:0-9721 GCA_035484295.1 Cytophagaceae bacterium | reverse complement strand
ACTGATAAAGCGGAGATTCAGGAGCTTTTCAAAAAAGTTTCCAGCATGATTGATAAATTGGCTAAAAAAGGCATTATTCATAAAAATAATGCAGCCAATAAAAAATCAAAATTAGCGAAGCATTTGAATGTAAAGACTCAGGCATAGGTATAATTTACTATTGTCTTTGTTTTTGTAAATATTTAAGTCCCGCGTCAGTTGATGTCGCGGGATTATTTTTTAATATTTTTTATGGAAGAACATTTTAAACATGTGCCCATACAACAATGGGCAGAAGAAGACAGACCTCGCGAAAAAATGTTGAACAAAGGGCGGTTGGCCTTGTCTGATGTAGAGCTCATAGCGGTATTGTTGGGCTCGGGAATGGCTAATCAAAGTGCTGTCGACTTGGCTCGACAACTTTTGCAACGTTGCCATTATAACTTAGATGAGTTGGGTAAATTAACGATCAATGACCTCACCAAAATAAAAGGTATAGGGCCTGCTAAGGCTGTGACCTTGGTAAGTGCATTTGAACTTGGCCGAAGACGTACTCAGGTAGCAAAAGAACGAGTTGTTTTGAAAGCGGCAGAGGAAGTGTATGTATACATGAAACCTCATTTATTAGATTTGCCTCATGAAGAGTTTTGGGTTATATCGCTCAACCGGGCTAATGTGGTAATTAGAGCTAATAAAATCAGTTCAGGAGGTATAGCTGGAACCGTTGTTGATACACGGATGCTCTTTAAAGAAGCATTGGAAAATCTTGCAAACAGCGTTATATTGGTTCATAATCATCCATCAGGTACATTGAAACCCAGCGATGCAGATGAGCACCTGACTAGAAAATTAGTAGAAGCAGGCAAGTTTTTGGAAATACAGGTACTCGATCACCTGATATTCACCGATCGTGGGTACTATAGTTTTGCAGACCATGGCACAATTTTATAAAGTCAAAAAAAAGTATGTTTTAAGGGCCGGGATTGCTATGGGAATAGTGCTTATTGCAATTTCCTTGATCATTAATGGACTGCGGATCAATGACTATAAAATTATCATTGCTAAAATCAGAAGTCAAAAGGACGAATATTTCAAAGAGTCTCCTCATTCTCCTATAACGGATCAGGAAAGTTTCAGAGGTCTTTTGTATTATGAAACGAAACCTAAATACAAAGTTATCGCCAAACTGAAGTACATAGATACTTTGTCGCTGATCAGAGTTTTACGAAACGATGGAAAGTTGACGCAGTACAGTAGATTTGCTCATGCTACATTTCTATTAGATAATGAAGAACACACCGTTGTATTATTAAAATTGTTGAATGAGGAAGAAGGCAGTCTCTTTTTGCCCTTCACCGATATGACAAATGGCAAGGAAACATACCGCGCAGGACGGTATTTGGATATCAATTGGAAAGAAGGCCAGAAAACAATAGACATCGATTTTAACTTGGCTTATAACCCGTATTGCGTGTATAATTACAAATACAGTTGTCCTATTCCTCCGAGAGAAAATTTTATCAAAGCTTTTATCAAAGCCGGAGAAAAAATGATTCCTGATAAGGAATAAATGCGGTTCCTAAAAGATAAAATCCGTATTTTTAACTCTTTAAAACTAGCGTAACGTTTATTTACCGCATACCATGAAGATATCATATAAATGGCTTAATCAGTTTATCTCATTAACAGAAACTCCGGAAGAAGTTGCGAAAAAACTGACTTACTCAGGATTGGAAGTAGAAGCGGTAGAGTTATATCAACCGTTTAAGGGCGGGTTAGAAGGATTGGTTGTTGGTAAGGTGTTGGATTGTGAACGTATTCCGGAAACGGAGAAACTGCATAAAACAAAAGTAGACATTGGCAATGGAGAAGTGTTACCGATAGTATGTGGTGCTCCCAATATCAAAAAAGGATTGACAGTTGTTGTCGCACCATCCGGTACAACGCTCTATCCATCCGACGGAGGAGAACCATTGAAAATCAAAAAAGGGAAAATCAGAGGGGAGATCTCAGAAGGAATGATTTGTGCGGAAGACGAAATTGGTCTAGGTGGATCTCATGCTGGGGTGATTGAATTGTCGGATGAGTGGACAGCAGGAACAGCTGTAGCAAAAGTTTATAAAATCGAGACGGACCATGTTTTTGAAATAGGATTAACTCCTAACCGAGCAGATGCTGCCAGTCATAGAGGAGTAGCTAGAGATTTGAAGGCTCTGTATAAAAGAACGCTTCATGTTGAGAAATTAGACGCTATCTCAAGTCAACTACCTGTTGCCGCTGTGAATATTGAAAATGCGGAGGCATGTCCACGCTATACCGGTATTGTATTAAAAAATGTAAAAGTAGCAGCATCTCCTGAATGGTTGCAGTTCAGATTAAAATCCATTGGATTAAATCCAATCAACAATGTAGTTGATATCACCAATTACCTCTTGCATGGATGGGGGCAGCCCATGCACGCGTTTGATTTTGATCAAATCAAAGGTGGGGAAATAATTGTTCGAAATGCTAAAAAAGGAGAAACACTACTTACTCTTGATGGGGTAAATAGGACATTGAACGAAACAGACTTAATGATCTGCAATGCTTCTGAACCTATGTGTATAGCTGGTGTAATGGGGGGCAAGGATTCTGGCGTGTCTGAAAAAACATCGGTGATATTTTTGGAGAGTGCATATTTTCATCCTACACCTGTTCGAAAGTCATCACAAAGACATGCCATTAAAACGGATTCTTCTTTCCGTTTTGAAAGGGGAACAGATCCTAATGTTCCAGTTGTCGCTTTACAAGTGGCAGTACAATTGTTAAAAGAAATAACCGGAGCTGAAGTCGCATCATCTGTTTTTGACAGTGCACCTGCAGCCGTTAATCCTTTTGAAATAAAGACATCGTACCAATACATTTCAGATTACATCGGAAAGGACATTCCAACGGAAACGGTTCGTACGATTTTAATAGACTTGGGAATTGAAGTAAATGATACAGGCAATGGTCAGTTTACTGCATTGGTCCCTCCATTTAAGGTAGATGTAACGAGACCAGCGGATTTGGTAGAAGAAGTATTGCGAATTTATGGTTATGACAATATCCCTTTGTCTTCTTCTTTAGCTACTAATTTTTTGGCGGAGCATCCGATTAAAGACAGAGATAAAATGCAGAAGAAACTTGCCGCTACTCTTGCCGGTGCCGGATTTTCTGAGATTGTTACTAATTCTTTGACCACTCCTTCATTTGCTGTCTTATTAGGAAAAGAAGAGACATCCGTGGAAATACAAAATAAATTGAGTGAAGAGTTGGGTGTGATGAGACAGGATCTTTTATTCTCTGGCCTTGAAATCCTTCGTCACAACATCAACCGCAGGCAACAAGATTTAAGATTGTTTGAATTTGGATTTGTGTACAAAAAAGGGGTAAATGCCGGACAATTCATCGAAGAAAATAAATTGGGTTTATGGGTTTGTGGAGCGAATGATGCAGAATCTTGGCAGCAAAAAACAAAAGAAGCAGATTTCTACAGCATCAAACAAGCACTAGTATTGTTGTTGGATAAATTGAACATCAGCAAATATGAATTAAAACCATTGCAAACGGCTTTGCCTTTCAAAGAAGGATTGGAGTTAATGGTACAAGGCAAATCAGCCGGAGCTTTTGGATTGGTTTCTCCGGATATATTGGCTCACTTAGACATTAAAATACCTGTATATGCTGCGGAGTTGGATACTGCTGCATTGTTGGCAGCTTATGACAACTTGCCATTATACCAGGAAGTGACTAAATTCCCTGAAGTAAAGAGAGACCTTTCGTTGGTAATTGATAAAAAAATTACTTTTGAAGAGGTCAAAAAAATAGCTGCTAAAGTAGATAAAAAATTAATTTCAGACATCAATGTATTTGACGTGTTTGAAGGAAAGCAATTGGGAGAAGATAAAAAGGCCTATGCCTTGAGTTTTACCCTAGTAGATAAAACTCAAACCCTCACGGATAAAGTCATAGAACAAACCATGGAACGTTTGATTCAGGCTTATGAAAAAGAACTAGGGGCCGTAATTCGTAAATAATACAACATGGAAGAGCTTTTTGCACCTAAACTTACTTTGCTGGAGGAAAAGATCAGAAAACTGATCGAAGCCTATGATCAATCGCTGCTTGAAGTAAAGGAATTGAAGGAAGAGAATGCTTTTTTAAAATCTTTAGTAAAAAACAAAGAAGAGGAAATTAAAAACTTTCAAAATCAATTTAAAATAAGTAAAATTGTAACAACCTTGGCTGATGATACGCATAGGAAAGTTGAGTTAAAACTCAAAATTAATGAGTATATCAGGGAGATAGATAAGTGTATAGCTTACTTAAAGGAATAACTAAAGTCTTCCTTAACTGATATGGGGGATTTATCAATAAAAATAAAAATAGGTGATCGGGAATATCCGATGAAAGTGAAACCGGAAGAAGAAGAGCGTGTTAGGCTTGCCGGCCGGCTGCTTAATGACAAGCTTAAAACTTTTCGGGAACATTTCAAGATAGACGATAAGCAAGACCTATTGTCGATGATAGCATTCGATGCTCAGGCAGGATTGTTAAGATCAGAACACAATAAAACGGATTTGCTGAAAAGGTTTGACAACAAAATTGCCGAGTTGGACGACTTATTAAACCGAGCCCTTAAACGATAGTTATCCTCCCTGTGCTTTCCTAATACGGACATCTGCTGAGTCATATATAACCCATATCACTCATGACGGATTTAACATTATATATTGTACTGGCATCTGCGGCTTCGCTTATTGTAGGTATTGTGATTGGAAGATATCTTCTGATCAAATTTTTTAAAAAGTACGAGGAAGACAGCAAAGAAAAAAGCAAACTCATCCTAAAAGAGGCACAGCTCCAGGCCGAAACAACTAAGAAAGATAAAATGCTGGAAGCTAAAGAACATTTCTTAAAGCTTAAATCTGAATTTGAAGAAGATGCTAATAAGAAGAAAAACCTTATCATTCAGAACGAACAGAAGATCAAACAGAGGGAACAAACTGTTTCCAAACAATTGGAACAAAATCAACGCCGCGAAGCTGAATTAGACAGTATGCGTGAAAACTTGTCTGCACAATTAGACATTTTAAATAAACGCAAAGAAGAAACCGAAAAAGTGAGATTATCTCAGGTCGCCAAACTTGAGAAAATTGCCACCTTAACGGCAGAAGAAGCAAAGACTCAATTGTTGGAAGCGATAAAAGAAGAAGCGAAAACGGAAGCATCTTCCTATATCAAAGGAATTACTGACGAAGCAAAACTAACCGCCACAAAAGAAGCGAAAAAGATTGTATTGGAAACGCTGCAACGTACAGCTACAGAACATGCCATCGAGAACTGTGTCTCTATTTTTAACATAGAAAGCGATGACATTAAAGGTAAGATCATTGGGAGAGAGGGTAGGAACATTCGTGCACTGGAAGCGGCAACAGGTGTAGAGATCATTGTCGACGATACACCAGAAGCCATTATCATTTCCGGTTTTGATCCGGTAAGAAGAGAAGTAGCACGTTTATCATTGCACCGTTTGGTAAGCGATGGACGTATTCACCCGGCACGTATTGAAGAAATTGTTGCGAAAACATTCAAGCACATCGATGATGAAATCGTTGAAATCGGTGAACGCACAGTGATCGACTTGGGCATTCATGGTTTACATCCTGAGTTGATCAAGATGGTAGGACGTATGCGTTTCCGTTCATCTTATGGCCAAAATCTGTTGCAACATTCCAGAGAAGTTGCCAATCTTTGTGCTACGATGGCCTCTGAACTGGGCTTGAATGCAAAGGTTGCCAAACGAGCAGGCTTATTGCACGACATTGGAAAGGTCAGTCCTGATGAACCAGAATTACCTCACGCGATTCTAGGAATGGAATTGGCGAAAAAATACAAAGAATCGCCTGAAGTATGCAATGCAATTGGAGCCCACCACGATGAAATCGAAATGACCAGCATGATCTCTCCGATCGTACAAATCTGCGATGCCGTGTCAGGTGCAAGGCCAGGTGCACGTCGCGAGGTGATGGAATCGTACATCAAGCGTTTGAAAGAACTGGAAGCTTTAGCCCTTTCATTTGACGGTGTAACAAAATGTTATGCTATACAAGCAGGACGTGAGTTGCGTATTATGGTGGATGCGGATTCAGTGAATGATGAGAAAGCAGGTTTACTTTCATTTGAAATTTCCAAAAAGATAGAAACAGAAATGCAATATCCTGGTCAGATAAAAGTAACGGTGATCAGAGAAATGCGTGCTATTAATTATGCTAAATAAACCTTGATCGGTTTTCTATACAAAATCAACTCACATAAAAACATAAAAAAAGAGCAATAGAATGTTGCTCTTTTTTTATGCTTAAAACTTGCTCAATCGAACGAAAACTATTCGAAATAGATAGTTGTTTTGGGTAATAAAGCTTTTATTTTTCTCTGTTCTGTAGAAGACAATTCATTACCAACCAGTGTAAGTGTCTTTAAGTTTCTCAGGTTGGCAATTTCTACAGGTAATGTCGTCAGTTTATTCAATGCCAAGTCAAGATTTTCAAGAGAAGTAAGCATAGCAATAGATGGAGGGAATTCAGTTAGTCCGTTTTGACGAAGCGTCAATGTATGCAATTGCTTTAAATTACCAATTTCAATGGGTAGTGTCTTGATCGGATTTTTATTCAGGTTAAGTTCTTTTAAGTGAATTAGCTTTCCGATAGAAGGAGATACGGCGGTTAATTTATTACTACCTAAGTCAAGAGAAATCAATTTGTCTAATGATTCCCATTCTTTAGACATGGTAGTAAGCTTATTATTGAACATGTTCAATTTTACTAAATAAATCAGTTTGTTTGAACCGGCAGGAAGATCAGTTAATATTTTAGAACTAAAATCGGCACAATAGACGATTTCGGGTTCCTCAAATGCCGCATCCAAAGGGAAACATTCGCCCATACAACCTTTTTCAAGTTTAGCCACTGCTTCGGCTTTGCCATAGTGCATGGCCATAACTAGATCCGTACACATTTCTGTGCTTACAAATCCCATTTTGATACCTAGCAGTTCTTTGGCGTAAGCTCTATTGAAATAAGCATCAGCATACTTAGGGTTTAAACTGATGGCATTGGTAAAATCTCCAATTGCTTTGATGTAATCTTTACTATTTAACGCATTGACTCCACTGTTATAATAAGAAGTGGCATCAGGATGATTAAACGCCGTGGAAACGGTTAAAATAACGAAGCTGAGGAGAGTTATATACCGATTTTTCATGCAGAAATCGTTAGGTAAATAGAATAGATGCTAAGGACTGTGGCTTTCTTAGCTTACGAAATAGCCTTTCTGGAGGTTACTTTGTAAGTTAAAATATTTAAAAAACGGGACAAAAACAATGTGAATAAATAGCCTAAAAGAGGTTTTTTAGAGCCTTAAGTCAATATTGTAATGTTAGTATCTAAATTGAGCCATACAAAGGTAATAACTCTTATTTTTTCATCAACTCTTCTATGTCATTTATTTCAATCGGAATAAAGGACATCAAATCTACAGGACCATGGTGAGAGATGAGAATATCGTTTTCCAATCGTATGCCAATGCCTTCTTCTTTAATGTAAATTCCTGGTTCGCAGGTTAGTAGCATTCCAGCTTTCATTTCTCCTTTTCGAATGCCCACGTCATGGACATCCAGACCCAAAAAATGAGAAATTCCGTGCATGAAATATTTTTTGTATGCCGGATGTTCCGCAGATTGTTTTTCTATTTCCTCACGGGTAATAAGCTTTAAATGGATTAATTCTTCTTCCACTAATTTTATAACGTCTTTTTGATAAGCTTCAAATGTATTGCCGGGTTTTAACAGTTTTGTCGCTTCTTTTAAAATGTGCAATACAGATTGGTAGACTTCTTTTTGCCTGGGTGAAAAGGTGCCGTTGACTGGAATTGTGCGGGTTAGATCTGAAGCGTAATTTCCATAAGCCGCGCCAAAGTCCATGAGGATCAACTCTCCGTCCTGGCATTTTTTATTGTTAGCCACATAATGCAAGACACAAGCCGCTTTTCCTGCTGCGATGATGCTTGGGTAAGCCGGTCCGGATGAGCGCTGACGAAGAAATTCGTAAGTAATCTCTGCTTCAATTTCAAATTCATACACACTTGGTTGGACAAATTTTAAAACTCTTTGAAACGCGTCCCCCGTAATTTTACAGGCTCTTGATACCTGTTCGATTTCTTCGGATGCTTTTATGACTCTTAAGTCTTGTAAAATAGGGGCGAGACGTTCTATTTGATGCAGTGGATAGTTTTGTTTAATGTGCATGGTGTACCGATCTTCTTTTGTTTGTACAGATTTTTCAGCACGTCCGTGTTCATTGGCATTGAGGTATATCGTTTGGGCATCAAGTAACAGCGCATGAACTATCTTTTCGAAATCTTTTTCCCAGTATACAGTATCTATCCCCGACAATTCACGAGCTTCCTCCTTGGTCAGTTTTGCTCCTTCCCAAATGGCAATGTGGTCGTTTGTTTCACGAATAAATAGAACGGTTTTATGTTTGTTTTCCGTTGCATCAGGAAAGAGGACCAACAAGGTGTCTTCTTGATCTATACCGGTTAAATAAAACAGATCGTTATTTTGTTTGAAAGGGAAAGTGCCGTCTGCATTTGTCGGATAGATATCATTGGATAATAAGATTGCAATTCCACCCTTTTTTAACTGGGTAACCAAGGCTTCTCTGTTTTTTACAAAAAAAGATTTATTTATCGGTAAGTACCTCATTTTGGTTAAATTTATAGAATAATCAATCTTATAAATATGTTTAAGAAAAAACTGATTCTGTTTGTTATTATCTGTGTACACATTTGTACAGCCAATGCTCAAAGTAATAAGTATTGGGTCTTTTTCAAAGATAAAGATACATCAAATTATAATTGCTCAATGGTATTAAGTTCAAAGGCCATTGACAATAGAAAAGTGCATGGTATTTCTTTATACCAATATACTGATGTCCCTGTTAAAAATGATTACCGCCATGAGCTTGAATATGTAATAAATCATTCAACCATTTGTCAATCGAAATGGCTAAATGGTGTTTCGGTTATGCTTACCGACGAACAAAAAAAAGAGGTAGAGCAGTTGTCCTTTGTAAGGGAAGTGAGAGCCATTGATCGTAACATTGTTGTTACCTCTACAAACATCAGTACAGATCCTGCATATATGCATATAGCCATGCTACAAATGGGTCTGTCCAGTTTCATTAAGGAATCTTTAGACGGTACCGGTGTTAATGTCGGGGTGATCGACGCAGGATTTTATTTAGCACAATCGGACAAATATACTTCGCATTTAGTAACGGAAGGGAAAATAAAGGCACAACGTGATTTCATCGATCCTTCCCGTAAGGATTTGATTACGGTCTCTGTAACAGGAGCGGATGAACATGGGAAAAATGTATTGCGTATGATTGGAGGTTATGACGACAAGCAACGCGTGCAATTTGGAATGGCTCCCAACGCATCTTTTTATTTGGCTCGTACAGAAGATGGAGACCGTGAACATCGTTTAGAAGAAGATCATTGGATCATGGCGTTGGAATGGATGGACAGTATGGGCATCCGTCTGATCAGTACGTCACTTGGTTATGCAATAAAAATGGATGATCCGAAAGAAAACTACACGCAAGATCAAATGGATGGTAAAACAGCATCTATTACGAAAGCGGTGCAGCTTGCCTTT